>CAUTRX010000189.1:0-3592 GCA_963540775.1 uncultured Treponema sp.
GATTTCAGCCATACAAGGATCCGCCGGTACACCGCCTGCGGCTGCGTTTTGAACAAGCGCGGCGAAAATGAATCGCAGGTTTGCCAGTTATCGATAAAGGGCAAAAAAACCTCCGTTTCGGCAAGACAGTGGTCAAAATCGCCGATATGTTCAATGAAGAACGCGTGCAGATTGTTTTCTTCAAAATATGTATGCGGAAGGCTGCGCATAAAAGCGACCGTCAGATCGGGCTGCGTTTTGAAAAAATCCTGTGCGAATTTTCGCAATACGGGAATGCGGATTCCTATCATGCGTTTTTCATCGACATTGGGAACCAGTTTTTTATTAAAGGCCTTGTATGCTTCGTCGCGGAAAGAAAAAAGCCTTTGCTGAATAAAAGCGGCGGCATCGCTTGAATGCGTTTTCATGCGGATATTATAGCCGATTGCGTAAAGACGTCAAGGCGGCGATATAAAGGAAAAGAGGAAACCGACATGCAGTTTGAAAAAATAACCGAAGACAAAAAACGTTATCTTCCGCTTTTGCTCCTCGCCGATGAGCAGGAAAATATGATTGACCGTTATTTGGAACGCGGCACCTTATACGTTTTAAACGACGACGGCGTAAAAGCGGTGTGTGTCGTAACCGACGAAGGGAACGGCGTTTTGGAAATTAAAAACCTTGCCGTCGATGCTTTAAGCAGAAACAGAGGCTATGGAAAAAAGTTTATAGACTTTATCGCGAAAACCTATACCGCTTCTTTTTCGATTTTGCGGGTGGGAACCGGCGACAGTCCCCTCACCCTTCCCTTTTACGAAAAATGCGGCTTTAGAAAAGCATACATCGTACAGAATTTTTTTACCGATAATTACGAGCACCCGATTATCGAAGCCGGCATCCGCCTTACCGATATGATATACCTGGAAAAGAATCTTACAGAGCCGGCTTGATTCATAAAATAAATTTTCCTCGAAATTCCCGATAAAAACTTGATAAAAATATATAGAGTCAATATAATACACGCTGTAAGCTGAATTGTAAATAAGTAGGCTTAGAATGTCAGTATATGCAGATATATACTAACAAATTTCATAGGAGGTGTAGTGTGAAATTACACAATAACCGCTTTTCTTTAAAACTTGCGATTTTCTCCGTTTGCTTGGCTGTGCTACTGTTTGTTACAGGATGTAGCAACGGCGGAACCGCAAAAATCAAATGGGATTATGAAGCCGATGTGGTTATCATCGGTGCAGGCGGCGCAGGTTTACCTGCCGGTCTAAAGGCTTTGGAAGACGGGGCATCGGTGTTGTTTGTCGAAACAAACTGGGATGTCGGCGGTCACGCGGCAGTCAGTGAAGGCCAGCTGCACTCCGGCGGCGGCACGGTTTCTCAACGGGAATGGGGAATTGAAGACTCGGCGGATTTATACTACTTTGACCACACCCGCGGCGGAGCCCCCGACGCCCGGTATAATGACCGTATCCAAGTCCGTTCCGTTGCAAACAGCATGGCTAAAGCATACGAATTCATCATGGAAAACGGCGTTAAACTTTTAGATATTGAACCCATGGTTAGAAACTACTACAGAGACGGCGGAAGCGACCCTGACAGCGTGGGACGCATGACTTACTCGGACAGCGGAGAATGGGTAAACGAATATACCGGAACCACAGCCGCAGGCGTTGCCATTACCCGTCCCTTGGAAAAGTCGGTCCGTGAAAAAGGCGCACAATTCCTTCTTAACTATCACATGGACAAAATCTACCGCGAAAATCAGCTTTCAGGAAAAGTATTGGGAGTACAGGCAAGCTATACGCCCCATATTCTCCCCGGTCAAACCGAGCCTTTAAAAAGCTTAATGTCGCAGGGCAATATTGAAAGTACTAAAAAAATGCTGAACGTTAAAGCTAAAAAAGCCGTTATTATTGCAACCGGCGGATCTACCGGAAACGTAGCATTCCGTACTATGTTTGATGCACGTCTCGGCCCCGAATACGACGGACTGGGCGGCATGCCCTTCTCCGATCAGGATGCGTCCGGTGAAATCGCCGCAATGGAAATCGGTGCGGCTCTCGCTTCTTTGTCTTCATATCAAATGCAGGAAGGCGGCGCGCAAATGAAGGCCCCCAATCGTATCGGCTGCCAATACGGCTACGGAAGAGGCTTTATGCCCGACAGCAAAATCTGGGCATTGTCCAGAGCCACCGGTATCGAGATGGATCATAACAGTATGATCATCGTCAATATGCTCGGTGCACGCTTCGGCAACGAAGACGACTACCGCGGAGTATTCCCGGGCCCCGAATATCAGCGCTTTTTGGAAAAAGCCGCCAGCAGTGTCTTTATCGACCCCGACGGAGACGGCAATGCCGAATGTTACGGCGGCCCGATATGGGCGATTGTCGACTCGGAAACGGCAAAACGTAACGACTGGGTTATGGAACAAGGTGTACTCGACTTTGACAACGGTTATGCTTTTCAAGCCGACACCTTGGAAGAACTTGCTCAAAAAGTCGTCAACAAATATTACGAACACATAAAAATGGATCCGAAGATTCTTGTCGATACGGTTAACCGTTACAACGGCTTTGTGGCGGCGGGAAAAGATGAAGACTGGGGAAAAACCACATTGGTGAACCCGATTAAAACCGGCCCCTTCTATGCTTTATGGGCGGTATCAAACATACACGATACGCTGGCAGGTTTGCGTGTTGATGAAAAAATGCAAGTCGTCGATTTGCGCGGCAATGTAATTCCGAATCTGTTTTGTGCGGGTGAATCATGCGGCGGTATGAGAGTTCACGGTTTGGGCCGCGTTATCACAAGCGGCTACATTGCAGGCCGCTCTGCAGCTTCCGTGGATAAAGACGGTATTGCAACGGCCGGAACCGCACTCGATCCCGCGTACGCCGGAAGTGAAACCAACCGGCAAACAAAAACCGATAAAGCCGAGTACTTTGCTTTGCGCGGCTCTACCAGAGCTACAAAAACGCATTCCGAAAAAGAAACCGAATTGGCGGCCATTGCCCAAGGGAAAAAGGGAGCCGCAGCTTCCGGTTCGATTTTTAACTATGCCAGCATGACAAAGTCGGCCTCGGCAAACAACACCTTTATAGGAGCATCCGATAAAGGTATGGGTGGTACTATCCGCTTGCAAATTACCGTTAAAGACGGAAAAATAACCGGTATAGAGGTAATTAAACACTCCGAAACTGCCGGCATCGGACCTCAAGCGATAGAAAAACTGACGGCCCAAGCGCTTCAAAAACAAAGTGCCGACCTCGATGTTGTTTCCGGTGCAACCATGACGTCAGACGCCTTTAAAGAAGCATTGGCAAAAGCCATGAAAAAGGCAAAAATGTAATTTTTCGGCTGTGCCGCCAAGACAGGGCGGTACAGCCGATTTATGTAAAATCAATCCTAAACTAAACAGAGCCGAAGTTGTCCAAGACTTAATTTTTTGAGATGCTTCGGTTCTTTTTTTCGATATGCTAACTGAAAAAAAAAGGCATTTTTACCCTTTTTTTTCAACGTTTATTCGGCACAAAATATCATATTCCGGAAGGGGCACTTAAAGTTCCAAGCTGTTTTCGTTTAGCAAAAAATCATAAAT
>CAUTRX010000190.1:0-3586 GCA_963540775.1 uncultured Treponema sp.
AAAACACTCGAGATAAAAAATGTACACGGACGTACATTTTTTATCGGTCGTCAAAGCTCTTTTTCACCGGCACCTCCTCAGTTTCAAATCCTGCACACGGATGTGGGCAAGAATTGTACATTCTTGTACAATTCTTGCTTCGGGTTTTGTTCACACAAAACCCGCGTATCTAAATCCTTTTCTCTTGTCCCGCCACGGACGGCGGTAAAAGCTATAAGTAATCGAGTTTGGCGAAGACAAACTCGTGTTGAAAACGGAACACGAGGTTCCGTTTTCAAACATTATACCACAGATCGGCAGGTTTTAAAAGTGAATTTAACCGCGCTAGCTTACGGTCGGCTGCGATTCTCTGCTCGTGTCCCCCTGCCGTAATGTCCTCTCCGATTGAAGCAAATCGGCTTTTGTGCTATTATAAGGCACCTTTAATAATTCATTCCGAAACGGAGAGTTTTCGGGCAGTACGCTTTTCGGCTGTCCGGTTTTACGGAGAAACTATGCTGACACTTAAATTCGGCGGCACTTCGATGGGAAGTGCTAAACGCATACTCAATTCCGCAGATATTATTATAGAACGCGCAGGAAAAGACCGCATAAGCGTGGTGGTTTCGGCCGTTGCCGGTGTTTCCAATTTGCTGGCCGACAGTATAAGCGGTTGCTGCGAGGGGGCGGATGCAAAGGGGTTTGTCGCTTCGGTAAAAAAAATCCATTCGGCTATTTGTTCCGACATCGGCAAAGCCTGTCCGCTTTTTAACGCTTCGCAGGTGTTAAAGTCGCTGCAGCCCTTGTTCGACGATTACGAAAAAATGCTGCACGCGGTCGCCGCGTTCGGAGAGTGCCCGATTTCCGTGCACTGCCGCATTATGGGCTTGGGCGAGCTGCTCAGTTCGCCGATTATGGAAGCCGTTTTAAAAGCGAAAAAGCAAAAGGTAACTTTGCTCGATTCGCGCAAACTGATTTTTACCTCCGGTTTACAGCAGGAAGGAGACCCCGATTACAAAAAAACGCTGGACGCCTTTGCTCCCTATTTGGACGGGGAATCGGCCGCCGATGCGCGCATTTTGCTTTTTCCCGGATTTGTATGCACATGGGAAAACGGACAAAGCGGCCTTTTGGGAAGAAACGGTTCGGACTTTTCCGCCGCTATTGTAGCTGTCGGTTTGCGTGCAGCCAAGGTCGAATTTTGGACCGATGTGGACGGCATTTTTACCGCCGACCCGCGCATTGTTGCCGATGCGGTGTTGGTCGATAACATGAGTTACGAAGAAGCTATGGAGCTGTCGTTTTTCGGCTCCAAAGTGTTATATCCCAAAACCCTTGCACCGCTTTCCGCACGCGGCATAGAGGCATGGAGTTTGAACAGCCACAACCCCGCTTCGCGCGGTACGAGAATCGGAGTCGGCCCCTTTCCGTCTACCGCTGCGGTGCGCGGCATTACCTGTTTAAAAAACACCGCACTGATAAGCGTTTCCGGTTCGGGGTTAAAAGACAAACACGGAATCGCCGCGCGCATTTTTGCAGCCGTTGCGCGCTCGGCTATTTCCATGCTGCTGATAACGCAATCGAGTTCCGAATATACCATCAGTTTTTGTGTTAAGCAAATCTATGCCTCAAAGGTGGTCAAGGCTTTGAATACCGAATTTGAATATGAAATCCGCACGGGAGATGTAAATACGGTTGAAGTTACCGACAACTGCGCAATCGTATCGATTGTCGGTGACGGTATGAAAGAAAAACGCGGCGTTGCCGGTACTTTTTTAAACGCGCTTGCTTCGCGCGACATCAATATTTTAGCCATCGCTCAAGGGTCTTCGGAACGTTCCATCAGTACCGTTATAAACGGCAGCGACGGGGACACTGCCGTGCGTGCGGCACACCGCTTTTTTTTCAACACGGCACAAACGGTGGAACTTTTTGTGTTCGGTACGGGAACTATCGGCGGTTGTCTGCTCGAACAGATAAAAATGCGGCAGGAAAGTCTTTCGCAGCGGGGCATAGACATAAAAGTTTTGGGTATTGCGTCTTCACGCGGTATGATTTTGGACGAACAGGGAATCGATCTTCAGTCGTGGAAGCGGGTGTTTGCCAAAAATGCAAAAGCCGCTTCGGTCGACGAAATGCTCTCCTTTGCGGTGCGGGCAAAACCGCTTAACCCCGTTTTTGTCGATTGTACGGCATCGGACGAATTGCCGCTGCGCTATCTCGATATTTTCAAAGCGGGTATGCATATCGTTACGCCGAATAAACGCGCCAATTCCATGGATATGGATTTTTACAAAGAACTGCGCACCGTTGCCAACCGCATGCGCTGCCGCTTTTTGTACGAAACCAATGTGGGGGCGGGGCTTCCCGTTATGGACACGTTGCAAAATCTTATAAAAAGCGGTGATACATTGGTACGCTTTTCGGGCATTATGTCAGGTTCGCTTTCATACATTTTCGGGCGTTTGGACGACGGTGTTCCGTTCAGTAAAGCGGTGCTCGAAGCTAAAAAAAAGGGCTTTACCGAGCCTGACCCCCGCGACGATTTGGCCGGCTCAGACGCCGCACGCAAAGTGCTGATTATTGCACGGGAAACCGGTATCGCCTGCGAATTGCAGGATGTTACGATTGACCGTATCTTCCCTGCAGACTTTGATGCAAGCGGCACGGTTGACGAGTTTTTGCAAAAACTTCCCGCTTTGGACGGTTTTTTTGCGGAAAAATGTGCAGCGCTTAAAAAGGCGGGCAAAGTGCTCCGTATGGGCGGTACCGTCGAAAACGGACACTGCACAATCGGCTTGACGGAGGTGGATTCTTCGAATCCCCTGTACGGCATACGGGACGGTGAAAATGCCTTTGTTTTTTACACCGAACGCTACGCGCCCATTCCGCTGACTGTGCACGGTTACGGGGCAGGGGCGGAAGTTACCGCAGCCGGTGTGTTCGCCGATATTTTGCGTACCGTTTCGTGGAATCATGAAGCCTAAAGCTTAAAGTGCCGTGCCGTCCGCCGATTGTACGGCGGAACGCCGAATGAGCGGGGGCATTGGAAATGGGGAGCCTCTAAAAATTGCAAGTCTATCGATTTGTTCTGTACGGAAGTAATTATCATAATCCGCTAACGCGGATTGCAAATCGGTTTTTAGAGGCCTTTTTCGTTTTAAGAGGCTGCAAGCTGTGCAATAACGTTGATAAAAATAAGAGGTTCATCTCCTATATTTTTTAAAGCATGAGATTGTCCTGGACGTGCTATGGTTATGTCGCCCGCTCCGACTTCTGTTTCGGTGCCGTTTGAATCCGTAAAAAGCCCCTTCCCCGAAATGATAATATATACGTCTTCATTATTGGTATGTTTGTGCAGCCCTATGGAAGCGCCTTTCGGCAACGTAAGCCAGCCTATTTCTTTAAAGGCATCCTGATTGCCGGTTTGATTTCTGGTATAAGAAAAATCCCCCAACAGCGGGCCAATACCGCCGCCGGCTTTTTCTCTGTTCCACTGTGTAAGTTCGCCCCGCTTATAAACTTGAATGCGTCTATCCAAGTCGGCGTTCTGTTTTTTTTGGGCATACAAATTGGCCGCTGCTGAAAAAACCGTTACCGTGCATAA
>CAUTRX010000191.1:0-3582 GCA_963540775.1 uncultured Treponema sp.
TAAACCGTATTTGGCAAAAACGGCTTTATTGTAGTACAGTGCCCACCAATACCAGCTTTGCGGTAAAAAATATACGGTACCGTTATAAGAGGCCGAACCTTTAAACGATTTGGGGAATTCGCTTTCAAAACTGCCGCCGGGGAATACATCGTTTTCCAGCGGTTCCAAAAGTCCTCTTTCGGCAAAACTTTGCATGCGGTAACCGGCAAACCATGTTGCCACATCGGGTGCCTGATTTGACGTAAGCCATGAGGGAAGCAGCGTTTTAAATTGTTCATGAGCACTTGAGTTAACCGTTACTTTGATGTCCGGATTTTCTTTTTGAAACTCCGCAACCAAATCGTTGAAAGCTATTCTCGCAGTGTCGGCCGAATGATAGGAATTGATAATCAATTCATTCGAGTCCTTTGCTCCGCCGGCAAAAACGGCGGCGGCAAACAGCACAAAAGCGCATAGTAAAAATGCTTTTTTCATTTTTTCCTCCTTGCTGGTAGCATTTTGATACTTATATTTTAAATCCGCTTAAAAAGGCACGCAAGGGACAAAAGTACCGATTTTTCGATTTTGCTGCGGGGAGCTTATTTTAAAGCTGCATTATACCGGACGCAAGCGGTTTGCCAGCTGAATGATTTCAAAACGGTCTTTAACTTCCAGTTTTGCGTAGATAATGCTTACTTGATTGCGTACTGTCCGCAGGCTTATATGCAAAGTTTCGGCAATTTGTTCGTTATCGTGACCGGTCGCCAGCAAAGCGAATATTTCGCGTTCCCGCCGTGTTAAAACACTGAGCCATTCGGTTTGCCGTTTATCGTAAGGGCGCTTTTGTTCAACATATTTTTGCCGCACCAAGTCCTTTGCTATATCGGGTGAAATCAATGTAATGCCCGTATTCAATGCCCTGATTGATATAATCAGTTCGGTCGGAGACGTATCTTTGAGTAAATATCCCGATGCCCCTGAAAGAATCGCCTCGCGCACGAATTCGTCTTCGTCGTAAGTTGAAAGCATAACGATTTTTATCTTCGGCAAATCTTTTTTTATGATTTTTACGGCACTGATGCCGTCCATAACGGGCATACGTACGTCCATAAGAATAATGTCCGGTTTAAGCTCTTTTGCCATTTCCACGCCCTTTTGTCCGTTTTCGGCAATACCGATAACTTCCAAATCCTGCGCATAATTGGTCAAAAAAGTTTTTAAACCGACGGCAAAGCAAAAGTGATCTTCTACAAGTAATATCTGCTGTTTTTTATGTGTTATCCGCATGTACATCCTCGGTTTGGGACAGGGGGATTGTTATGATAAGCCGGAACCCTCCTTCCGCAGGCGACAGGGTTTTAAGACTTCCTCCTACCTTCATTAAGCGCTCCTCCATGCCGGCAAGTCCTATTCCTTTAACTATTTTTTTGGAGCCTATGCCGTTATCCGTAATGGTCATTGAAAGATGATCCGGAAATTCCCAAAATTGTATTTCGATATGTGTCGATCTACCGTGCCGTACGGAATTGGTAAAGGCTTCCTGAAGCGCCCGCACAAGAACGGTGTTGACCGTCAGGCCGTAATTTTGTTTTATATTGCCGGTTTCAATAACAATATGTATGCCCGTTACTTCTTCAAATATTTTTTTGAGTTGATACACCGTATCTATACTTCGGAAAAAAGGTTCTTTAATATTTCTAATAGCATGCAGTGTTTTTCGTGTTTCCGTTAAACCGGTTTTTGCCTGATCTCTTACAATTTGACAAATCTCCTGCAGTTGCTTCCAGTTTTCCCCATTTGAACTGACCGCACCGTCCATGAGGGCGATAATATTTGTAAACACATATCCGAGGCTGTCATGCATATCGCGGGAGATGCGCAGCCGTTCTTCTTCGGCTGCATCTTCGCGCCATTTTTTTGCAGCTTTTTGTAATTTATGATTCAGTATGCTCATTTTGGTCATAATTGTATTAAGGTGCAATACGGTATCAACGCTTTCGTTCCATTTTTCCATTGCATAACGTAAGCTTGCCGTCAAGATAAGGATACCGAATAAATAGACCGGATATGTATATCTTTCTATTTTGGTGTCCGTTTTTATGATATGTGATATTATATCGATACCCAATACATTCGGAAACAACAAAAAAAATGCAGCCGTACATGTTCCCGCAAATCCGATAATCATATTTAAAGGAATCTCCGGCAGCATAACCGCTGTGATTATCCATGCCAAATACAGATATATTTTTATTGTAAAAAAATCCGGTACGGCATATACGGCAAGCACAATGCAGACAAAAGACGGTATAATCATCAAAATGCGCTGCGTTTGGCGGCGCAGCACATATGCTGAAAGCAAACATACCGCACAAAATCCGGTAAAAACATAAAATGTTACAAATAACGATTGACGGTTTAGCGGACTTATATTGAACGGTGCCGTGCATTTATCAGGCGGGGCTTGATAGATATGTGCGAAATTTATACAGGCACATATAAGCAGGATTGCACACATAATACCCGGCAGAAACGTGTGCATAAAGTGTACGATAACTTTTTGTCGTTGGGAAAGATTTTTTGCCGCCATACCCACAGAATGAATTATAGCCTTTTTATGCGGTGCGTACAAGCGTTGCCGCGACGCAAACACGACTAGATGCGCATGGAAGGCGGCCGTGTACATATAAGTCGATAATACTTCTGCCGCGCGTGCTTTTGTATTAGTCAATACATAAATGGCATCGTCTATCATAGCCGCCTCAATAAGTTCAGGAGGATTTCACAGATTGCAACAAAGAATAAAGGTACCCCGCCAGGAATGTGTGCAGTACTCTTGACAAAAACGCCGGAAAAAGGCACCCTTAAGACATGCCGAATCTGCATGGTAAAAAAGACTTATTGTCTCAAATAATGGAGGGCAATGCCGCCTGCGTTATGAAAAATTTGATTTCAAAACGCACGGAAGCCGATCTTAAAAAAAACGCTGTGCTCATTGCCGACATTTTTAATTGTGCTCCCGTATTTGAACGACTCATGCAAAAACCCTCTGCGAGCCGCAACGTTGCCGAAAAAAAACTTATAAAAAGTTTTTATAATAATTTAATGCTGCTTGTACAAAAAACGTGGGTTGAAAAATCCGACGAAGCTTTAAAAGCGCAAGTGATTTTTCAGTTAAGCGGCGTATGTGATGCGTTGGAAGAAAAAAAGTATGCGGACGTATATGAAAAATTCATGCTGTTACTGCGTGATACGGTATATTTACTTTTCGGGCAGCAGGCCAAAAAAGACGACTTCGGCGAGTATGCGCTCCGTATTGACCCCGATTTCGGTGTCTTTTGGCACTTTTTGCAAAACACACCGTCCGCCGCACCCGAGACGGAAGCCGCCAGAATGTATATTTTACTGGGGATGTGCTTTTTAGCCAATTATTGAATGCATGTAAAAGCGGGTATAAAGCGGACTATTCATTTGTCCGGCCGGCCCTTTTAGATTTCCTCTTTTTATGTAAGCAAAAATAAAGCTTTATCCAAATCTTCAATTAAAGAGTCCGTGTTTTCAAGGCCGATATGCAGCCGTATGACACGCGGATCTCCCTTTGTC
>CAUTRX010000192.1:0-3575 GCA_963540775.1 uncultured Treponema sp.
TTTCCTCATCAAAGCCTTCAACCGTCCAATAATAAAGACCGTTCGGTAAAGTCTGTGCCGCTTTTTTTAATTCAAAATAATTGCGTCCGGTAGTGAATTCCGAAACCGTATCGCTCATATTTTCACTGCGCGCAATACGCAGTTTATAGGTTTTAACTTCTTCCGCGGTTTTCCATGAAAAATTGATGCTTTTACCTTCGGCAGTGTCTGCCGTTTTTCCGGGCGCAATAAGTTCTATGGGTTCAAGTTCTTTTTTTCTTTCTACCGAAAAGGCCGATACTGCTGAAGTTTTAAGCGGCGTATCTCCGCTTATAAAATAGGCGGGGCTTACGCGCCAATACCACAGCCCTTCCGGCAAATCGGAAATTGTAACCGATTCGGCAGTTACCTGCTTAACCACGGTCGGGTTCAGCATATCGGGATTGTCGGCTATGTCAAGCGTATAAGAAGAAGCTAAAGTGCTTCCTTTCCACAAAAAACGTACGGCGGGAAGCTGTTTACGGTACGCATAGCGGGTTTCGGGAGCGGGCTGCAAAAGAACAGGCGGCGGAGCCGAAAAAATGCTCAGCTTTCCCGAATCCGCAGACTCATGCTCAAAGCCCGTAGACGCGGCATAGAGCCGCCAATATAAAGTACCGGATTGTTCTTCAAGGAGCAATTCTTCCAAACCCGTAAGCGAAATACGGCGCACATCCGCCGTAAAGCCGCGGTTTCGCGCAGTTTCCAAAACAAGCTCGGTATCGGCGGAAAAGGTACTGTGCCACTTAAACAAAACGGGCATACTTTTTCCGGCGGTGTTTTGGTTCAAAAGTTTTGCACCGGAAACGGGACTTATAATCGACACAAAGGGTGTGTTTTCTTCGGCCGACACACTTCCGGCCGTCAGCGTTTCAGACTCTGCAAAATCGACCGGCTCGCCAGCAACATCGGTCTTTGCAAGAGCTGCGCTACCCTTTTCAACGGCAAGACGCAAATTATCGGCATCTCTTTTATCCGCATGTAAAACCGAATCTTTTTCAATACTGACCGCTGCGTCTCCCGATTTTACGGTCATCTTTGTATCTGAGGTTTGAATGGAAACCTTTCCTTCGGCAATTTGAACGGAAGCTTCCTCCGACAAAGGTTTAAAGATTTGAATCATCGTATTCGAATCAATCGTTATAACGCTGTTATCGGGAAAATATACGGTTGCTTCGGCATCGGGAGCCGTACGCAGGGTATCTCCGTTATATACGGGTGAATACTGCACGGGTCTGTCCCAGACGGCGCGGTCGATAAAACGGCGCTGTACGCTTTTATACTTAAACGACACAAGGGCTACTGCCGGCTTGTTTTTACGTTCAAACGTTTTATTCAAATTCCGATAAAACAAAAATGACGTATACCCGACCGCACAAAGAGAAAAAATAATAACAAGAATATCGACAAGAATACTTTCTCTATCAGGATTGTATCTTGTATTTTTTTTCATCTTCATTTATGTTAACCTTTGCAAAATCGGGAATCGGAATACCGAGCTCTTGTCTTATTTGATTTAATGTCTTCGGCCCCTTCTCTCCTGCACCGGGAATATTGTTTTCATCGGGCATATTTATAACGGCAAACATTTTAAGCGGCTTTTCTTTTCCCTTTACCGTAACGGACGGCATTTCTTCAACAAGTACGTAATCTTTTACCAGATCGTAGGTATATTCGGTAATGAGAATATCGGTGCGCATCGGTTTATTTAAAGCCTCGGTGCGCGAAGCGAGGTTGACCGCATCTCCGATAACCGTATATTCCATACGCTGCTGGGATCCGATTTGCCCTGCAACTACCGGGCCTGAATTGATACCGCAGCCTATGCGTATTATCGGTTTTTTATCGCCGCCGCGTCCGCGGTTAAAAACAATTAAAGCAGCCCGCATACGTAAAGCGGCGCGGATGCAGTTTAAAGCATCCTCTTGGGGACTTCCGGCGGAAGTCGGGGCACCCCATACGGCCATAATCGCGTCCCCTATAAACTTATCGACAACGCCGTGCGTATCGTTTACGCAGTCGACCATAGCCGTCATATACTCGTTTAAAAACTCAACAACTTCTGCCGGTTCAAGTTTTTCGGAAATAGCCGTAAAAGAGCGGATATCGGAAAAGAAAACGGTCGTATTCTTTGTTTCACCGCCGAGGGTGAGCTTACCTTTCATTGCAAGCTCCGCTATTTCTTTATTGATAAAGCGGCCGAAAGAATCTTTTAAGCGCTCGCGTTCGGCCAAGCCCTTACCCATCTGCACAAAGCTGGTGGTTAAAAGTCCCAATTCATCGCGCCTTTTCGACTGTAAGTCGAGTTCATAGTGCCCCTTTTCTATTTGACCGGCTGCCCGTGCCAAAATCTTTACGGGTTTGGAGATTGACTTTGAAAAAAACCATACAAACATAACGGCAAAAAATAAAACAATAATGCTTAGATAAATATTACGCCGTGTGGTTTCCTCAACCGGTTCCAAAAGAAGATCGGCATCGGCAAGGGTAAGTACCGAAAGACCGCCGAAAGAAAGACAGCGGTACGACCCGAATATTTTTTTACCGGTTTCATCGGTAACGAGCACCTGACGGTTGGGGTCTCCGTTTTTCCTCATTTGATCAAATAATGAAAAAGTACTCCAATTTGCACCGCTTTTTACCAAATTAAAATCGGGATGAACAAGCACATCGCCGTTATCGTTTACCAGACAGGTGGTTTGCAAGGTGCCGGTACCGAAACTATCCGATAATTTTTCGGCCGAAAAAAACACCGCCAAAGACTGATTCAATCCTTTTTCCGTGTAAGGATAAAACAACACAAGCATGGGCATATTGAACACGGGCGACGCGTTTGCCACGTGCATAACACCCTCTTCGGCCTGCCGAATTATATCCGTCGTTTGCGCCAAAAAAGTATCGACAAGGGCCGGATCCGATTCATTCGAAGTAAAAAAGGGTGTACTCAAAAGTTTGCGTTCAAGTCCGTCTTCCCGTCTTGAGTCGGTAAGCAAAACCGCGGCAACCGACGGGTTGCGTTCAAAATAAAAAGCTGCTATCTGTTTTGTAAAAACACCGGAACTTCCAGCTGTATTTAAAATATCAAAGAGTAAAAAAGAATTCGCGCGCAGTGACGCCAATTCTTTTTCCGCCGCGGAAGCGGCCTGTGCATTTACAGCTCTGTTATTTTCTTCGGCGGTTAATTGCACATCCTGCCCTTGAAACCAGGTAACCAAAAGCGTAATGCCCCCCAGCGACAAAATAGTCAAAATTGAAATAATAATAACCAGTTTTGCACTTATGGGAAATGTAACCCGCTGCTTTGTAAGCTCCTGCGCTTCAGACATATATATTCCTTAATAAACCGATCTATTGTATGTATTATATCACTATATATTAGACCTGTTCAATAATTGTGTTTCCGAACAGGTTTATTTAGTATACAGTGAAAAGCGGTTTTGTTGCAAGGTGCACGCCGAAACACTGCAGTCGAGTGTTTCGAGCACTGCTGCTCGAAATACTCGTATATGGCGATGCGAGTCATTCGCATAACGGCATACGAGGCATTCGTATACGGC
>CAUTRX010000193.1:0-3543 GCA_963540775.1 uncultured Treponema sp.
AAACCATCCCCACAATAAGTGCAAGAGCAAATTCCTTCATACTGCCGGATGTAAAAACATAGAGGGCGGCGGCGGCCAAAAGCGTTGTAACGGTAGTAATAATCGTGCGTCCCAAAATCTCGGTTTGCGAAATGTCCAGCAATTCGGTGAATTTTGTTACCTTAACCGTTTTAATATTTTCACGCACACGGTCAAACACGACAATCGTATCGTTGATGGAATAACCGATTATCGTCAAAATAGCTGCAATCATCGTGGAATTCATTTCAAGTCCCGTCCAAGCGATAAAGGCAAGCATAATCAGCGCATCATGCGTAATCGCCAAAACAGCGCCGAGTGCAAAATCCCAGCGGAAGCGGACAGTCGAGTACAGCCAAATCAACAGTAAAGTCGCAACAACCAAAAGCACCGACTGTACAATCAAGGTCGAAGAAAACTGCGAAGCGATAAAATCGGTTTTAATAACGGCAAAATTATCCTCGCCGAACGCCGACGCTAAAGAAGCGCTGACGTTTTTTTGAATTGTCGCACTGGCTTCCGCATCGGAACCGTCGTCGCCGACTCTGATTTGAAACAGATTTTCCCGCTCATCGCCGACCATTTTTACGGAGGCATCTTCTAGAGAAGAAAGTGCTGATCGTACTTGATCGGTTGTGTAATTCGCAGTACCGGTGCCGATATAGTGAAATCGATATGGAGTACTGCCCAAAAGTGCGGATGCTTCCGAATCGGCAAAAATACCGACGGCACTTTCACTTTCGGCGGAACGGACACGAGCCCGTACGCCTGCAATATCGTTACAAGCGGCGGCGACTTGGCCTACGGTACGGTATGTCACATAGGGGATTTCGTACGAAGCGTTTTCCGCCCCCACGCCGCTTACCACCAAAGTCAAGCCGATACTCGACGATTTGACACTGACATTCGCCGGCCCCGTGTACGTTAATTCCAAAGCGGTGGGAGCAATGCAGACATCTTTTACCAAACCGGCTTTAAATTCAATACCGAGATTCAAACCTTTGGTTAAAAAGGCATATGCGCCGGATAAAATAAGTACCGTGCTGATAACGGCACAGGGAACAAAGCCTTTGCTGAAACGGATTATATTACTGCGCATGTTTTATCCCCCAACCGATATATATCTTTTCCCGATGTAAAGCCTGCGTACCGAAATCGAATATAAGGCGGGAAACAATTAAAGCGGTAAATACCGACGAAAACACACCGATAGCCAAGCTGACGGCAAACCCCTGTATGGGGCCGGTACCCAACTGCGACAAAAACAAAGCCGCAATAAAGGTGGTTATATTCGAGTCCATAACCGCCCACAAGGCACGGTCAAAACCGGCATTCACGGCGGCGGCGCGGCTTTTACCTGCACGAAGTTCATCACGTATACGCTCAAAAATGATAACGTTCGCATCGACTGCCATACCGAGCGTCAAAATCATACCGGCAATACCCGGCAGGGTTATCGTAAGACCGAACGCCGACAAAATACTGAACATCATAAACAGGTTTAATACTTGCGCTACAACCGCATTTACCCCTGCTCCCGTATACCACACCAGCATAAACAAAAGCACTAAAACCAAACCGCATAAAACGGCCTTTATCCCCTGACGGATGGTTTGCTCACCCCAGGAGGCGCCGACGGTCGCCTGACTTTCAACCGTAAGGGGGACATTCAGCCATGCGGTTTCCAGTACTTTTTGCAAATTCTGCGCTTCTTCCACACTGAAGCCGGAAATCGCCACGTTTCCGCCGGGAATAGCTTCGTTTATGTGCGCATAAGACTTCACCTTATCGTCCGACACAATTGCCAAAAAATCGTTAATATGACTTGCCGTAAAATCGCCGAAAATAACGGCGCCTTCGGTATCCAGTCTTAAATGAACTTCCGGTTCGCCCAAGCGTCCGGCTCCGACAGTTGCGGACTTAATGTGCTTTCCGTCAAGCACAACTTCCTTTTTTACAACTAAATAGTCTTCTCTTACGTCCAAACCGTAATTGTCTTTTTTATATAAGCCCAACACTTCGGTACCGTCGGGAATAATCGACGGATCCAGCAATTTTCCCGAAGCGGTAAAAGTATCCGCTATGTGAGAAACGTAGTATTGTTTAAAGGCCGAAGTCGCTTCCATATCGACCAAACGTATGTTTAAAATTCCCTTACCTAAAATAATCGTGTTTATACGGTCGGCCTCCGCCGCTCCGGGAATTTCAATATAGATACGGTCTTCGCCCTGCTTACGGATAACCGGCTCGGACAAACCGAAGCGGTCTATACGGCTTCTGAGCGTTTCGATAGCCTGTGTCATCGCTCTGTCTTTAAAGCCCGATTCATCATCCACGCCGTCTGCAGCCTTTTGTGCTTCGAGTGCGGCATCAAGATCGGCTTTTACGATGACGCTCATACCGCCGGATAAATCCAAACCCAATTTTACGGCATGACTGTACAGATTTTTCGCTTTTAAAATCCGTTCGCGGTAATAATCTTCAAAAACCGAACGCGCTTGAGCCTCAGCCTGCACGGGGTCTTCAATATCATCGCCCAATATCAGCAAAGCTTCACGAACGGTCAGCGGCGAAGCATATTTTTTGCCGCTTTTTTTGCACAGCTTTTTTACTTCTTTTTCGAGCCATGCATACTCGCTTCCCAATACGGCACTCCGATCTGTCCGCTGTATCTCTTTTAAAGTGTTTACATCTTTTGCCGCCGTAACACTCGAATAGTCTTTGATTTTTTCCAATGAACTCAGAGCCAATGCCTGCACCTCTTTTGCGGTGCCCGCATACCATGCCAACGAAGGATACAGGAATGCAAAACACAGGGCAATAGTCACCAGAATAAGAAAAAAGCGGCTTTTTTTATTCATCATCTTATTTTCAGCTCCGCATTGTTATTTTTCGGACGAATCGCCCGCATCTTTTTTGATTCGCGAAAAAAACGATTTTTTTTCCGGTTCTTTTTCTTCCGCGGCATTATCCGTCTTTTCGGCTTTATCCGCCATAACCGACGCGACAGCCGAACGGCTGAATTCGATTTTTGTATTGTCATCGACCTTTACGATAACGGTTTTTTCTTTGGTTGAACTGATTACACCGTGAATACCGCCGATGGTAATGATTTTATCGCCTTTTTTTAAAGCGTCGATCATCTTTTGGGTTTCTTTTTGTTTTTTATTTTGAGGTCTGATAATAAAAAAGTAAAAAATGAGTAAAAGCGGTGCCATAGTCATAACTAAACTTAACATGGAACCTTGCTGCAAAGCCTGCGACTGCAGCAGCGACACAACATACATACGAATGCCCTTCCTTATCGATTTAAAAATACTTGTAGTCCAGAATATCATAAAACGGCGGCCGCAGTCAAGCATGAAAAAAAGTGCATCACGGAAATCAATTTTCAGTGCCCCTTACCACGTCGGTACAGGCATAGTCCCGTGAAGCATGGGGAACACGAGTTTGTCTTCGTCAAACCCGATTACTTACAACATTCCCGACTTCCGTGCCGGTACTATCGGGGTGTCCGATACGATA
>CAUTRX010000194.1:0-3541 GCA_963540775.1 uncultured Treponema sp.
GTTTTTTGCCGCGGGAAATACGCACGAAACCGCCGTTAAAAAAAGAAAGACGGTGCACAAAAAAACTGCGACGGTTTTTAAAAATATGCGTTTTTTTCGTGTTTCGAACATTTTTTTATTGTAACATGCGCGACGGGTGATTGGCAAGACTGCTTTCTTACTGTATGCTGTGCCTATGAAATACAACAAAAACAATATGCTGCTTATCGCCGGTTTGGCTTTTATTTTCGGCGGACTTCTTCTTTTAGTGCACTTTTCCAAAGCCGTTTTGGTCGGTGCCTCTGTTATCCGCTTTTTATTGCCGGTTTCGGCAGGCAGCGTACTGTTGTATTTTTCGCTTACGGGAACCAAGCGGGTTTTTTTTACATTCAGCGGTTTATTTTTATGCGGTACGGCATTGCTGCTGTTGATTACCGACACGCATCTTATCCGTTACAATATGATGCAGATATGGCCGGTTACGGTTATTATGTCGGGAGTGCTTCTTTTCCCTTCAGGGTATATCCGCTTCCGTAGGCTGCCGGCCGCCTATACGGTGCCGGGAATTATGCTGACGGTTTTGGGGCTTATTTTTTTGTGCTTTTCGCTCAATATCATTTCACTTTCGTTTACGGAATTTGCTTCGCGGTATTGGCCGATTGTTTTTATCCTTTTCGGATTCGGTCTGATAGCTCTTTTCGCCTATACGCAAACGCAAAAGAAGGCGGCCGTATTTGAAGATTCCGATGAAGATGAGGATCTTCAATAAATGAAATTGCCTCTTATATTTGCACTTTTTCTTTCGGTGCTTGTGTCCTGTGCATCGGTTTCTTCGAAAAAAAAGCTGCCGAATACATCTTCCGCCTCTTCTTCAAAGGCAAAGTCTTTGCCTTCGGTGCCGTCTTCTTTGTCGATTAAAAATTTTTCCTCATATTTTAGAGGTGTGGACGGCGCTATTTTGTTCCGTATTCAAAACGGAAGTCCTTTATCCATACGGGAGGCGGTTTCGGCTTTGCATAAACCGAACGGAAAATACTCCGAACAGGAGCGGGTTTTATTTGCGATGTGTGCTTCCATTGTGAAATATGCGTGGCCGAACGAAAAAATCACTTGGGCGGTACCGCAGGATTTACCGGACAATTTATACACGGCGACGCTCAAATCGATAGGCGAGGGCAGCGCTTCTTTTACTTCCGCCGAAAACGATATATTTATGCTCACGCTTCCTTGTTTGGCGTTGTTTACTTCGTCGGCACAAAACGGTTTTTATGTGCAGGCCGAAGATTCTCTCAAAAAAGCATTGGAGATAAATCCGTCTTCGGTATTGAATTTATATCTTGCAGGAACGCTTGCATTTCGTACGCATAATTACGAAAAAGCGGTTTTTTTTTATGAAAGGGCGGCGGAAATCGAACCGCGTAACAATTACATAATGCTTGCCCGTATACGTGCGCTTTTAAAAGCCGGCGAACACGAAAAAGCGTATGAGTCGGCAGCTCAAGCTTTGCGTATACAGCCTGCGAATATGGAAGTGATAAAATTGAATGCCAAGGCCGCTTTTGCTTCCGGCCGCTACAATGAAGCCGAGTCGCTTGCCGCCCGTGTTTTACAGCGAGAACCGGATAATACCGCTTTTTTGCTGTTCCGCGCGCGCGTGTTGTTTGAGCTTGAAGACTATTTAAATGCTTCGACTTTGCTCGATTTATGCGCGCGTAGCGACAAAACGTCTAAAGAATACCTTTTGCTTCGCGCCCGTTTGCAGTCGGTGTGGAATAAAAATCCGAGCGCCGCTGCCGTTTCCGTGCAGGAGGCTTTAAACCGTTACAAAGACGACGGCGATGTTTTGCTTTTTGCCGCCGAACTTTCGGCAACGTCGGGACAAAATATCGATTCCAAAACCGCTTTTGAATTGGCCACCGCCGTTTTGGAAAAAGACCCCGAAAATGCGCGCGCTTTTGCCGTCATTGCAAAAGATGCGGTTAAGAAAAAACAGTGGCGGCAGGCGTATGAAGCCCTGAGCTCTTTGGAACATGTACAAACACTTTCCGCGGAAAATACGCTTTTGTATGTGCAGGTTTGCCTTATGCTGAATAAAACCGATCAGGCGCGCACTCTTTTTAAAGACATATACAGCGGCGAACATGCGGACGAAAATATGCAGCAATGGTACATACGTTTACTTATTGCCGAAGGCAAAAAAAATGAAGCCGCTCAGCTTATCAACAGCCTGCTTGTAAAATCATCCGGAAAAATGAAAAGCGTATTGTATTACGAGCGCAGCCGTTTAGGCACAAGCGATGCTCAAATCCTTGCCGATTTACGCTCAAGCCTTACGGCAAATCCGCGTAACGAAAACGCCCTCTACGATTTATATGCATATTACTACCGCTTAAACGACTACCGTAAAGCCCAATACTACCTTAAGCAAGTTATCGCGCTCAATCCCAACGATGCCGGCCTTTTAAAGCTCAACGCCGACTTGGAAGCCGTGTTAAAGTAAACGGAGGGCGCGTTATGATTATTATGGCGTCGGTAGCGGCCGTGTGTTTTGTTGTATGTCTGTGCGCAATCTCTTTTATTACGGCTTGGTGCGAGCATATGTCCGTTTTGAATGCCGATGTATTGGCTGATTTTACACTGATTGAAGTTCTTGCAGCGCAAGGATATTCTCAGTTTGAAGTTTGTGCCGAATTGTGTACCGCCTATTTCGGACACGCACCGAAAAAAACGCGGATAAAGATAGGTGAAAATTTTAAAACGGATTTACGGCCGGGAAATTTCGCCTATCACACAAACGAGTACAGCGCCGTAATTGTAACCGCCCGCGATAAAAAAAAAACGCAAGCGGATTATCTGTAAATATCAGCCGACCGACGAACATTTTTCCGCTGCGAAAATATTGTCCGCCTTTTTAAAAAGGAGATAAAAAAACGATACTGCCCGTGACGGCAAAGCGCACAAAAATCATGTACCGCAGGCGGGGCGGGAAAGTCGGTTTTTCGATTGCGGCGCTTGCAGTGTTTGCGGTATAATACAGTATGAACACAATCGAGTTTTTCGGTACGGTTGTCAAACCCCTCGTTACGCGGGGTAAAAAAATGCTGAAGCCGCTGAAAACGGGGCGGATTGCGGAGCATATTTTTTGCGTGCGCGACAAAGATGTAAATCTTTTTTTAATTAAGACAGCCGATGCGTATATCGCAATCGATTCCGGTTATAAAAACAGCAAAAACGTGCAGCGCGGTTTACGGGATTTGGACATAGATCCGAAGGCGGTACGGGCGGTGTTTTTAACACATCTGGATTTGGATCATGCAGGCGGAGTCGATTCGCGTTGTACCGATGTATTTCCGAATGCTCATGTGTATCTGGGAGAGGAAGAAGAAAAATATCTGCGCTCGATTTATTTCCGCAAAAAACTGCTTTTTTTTAATTTAAAAACGCCGATTCGAATTACAAAACCGTATACCTGTCTTAAAAACGGAGCGGTTATCGACATAGACGGCACATTGATTGAAACCGTGTACGTGCCCGGCCATACGCTCGGACACGTCTGTTATAT
>CAUTRX010000195.1:0-3533 GCA_963540775.1 uncultured Treponema sp.
ACAACAGGTGCAGCTCTCTCATGCGGATAAGAGGAAGTTCCGTTTGTCTCGGCGGATAACCGTATTCGGCTAAAATGCGCAGCACTTTGTTTTCAATCTTCCATAAATCGATGATTTTATCCGCACCGTTTATGCTTAAATTTTCAAGTGTTCCGCGTACCGATGTGATGATGTAATACGCGCTTATAATTTGCGGCATAAAGGCTTGGGAAGCAAATCCTTCAAAAAATGCGCTCATAAGCGGCTGTTTTGATGTAGCGCTTTCGGTACACAGGTGCACAATGTTTTTTATGTTTGTGCAAAAGTGCTTCCATGTTTTTTCGGGGGGCACTTTTTTGCATAGCTGAGCCGCCGGTAAAACGGTTAAAGCGCCGTAGCCGCTGTCAAAGAATGCATGAAGCGCTTCAAAATATGCGAGGGCGTTTTTTTCGGTTTGTTTTAACAAGTCTTCAAGTGCGGGCGGTTCGGGTGCGTCTTTCGGCTGTAAATGCGGAAGGCAAATTGCACCGATTCCTCTAAAAAATTCCTGCGATGCAAAGGCGCACAGCGGTTCGTACAAATCTTTTAAGTATAAATCCGTTAAAGCGGCTTCAATATCCGCCGTGCCTTTGCCGCCGAGGTTTTCGCATAAACGGCGGTATGTGCCGTCCGCATCGTCGCATACTTCGCGTATGTCCGTTAAAACCTGACATTCAAATCCGTTCAGTTGAATGAACATACCGTTTTCAAACAATTCTCTGTTTGAACGTATAAAAGACAAGCCGCTTTTTTGCTCCCGGAATATGCAGTAAAAATCATGACGGTCGGTTAAGTTTAAAGTGGCGGCAAAATCTTCGGTGCGCAAAAAACTTCCGCCTCCGTCCGCATTTTTAACGGCGTAAGCACATGATGTTTTTATATGGCCTGCGGCTCTCTCGTACACATTGTTGTAAAAAACGGCGGTGGCTTCGGAACCGCTTCGGTTTGTATAGGCGAATACGTTTTCGTTTACGCCGCCGTCGTTCCATACGTCGTAAAAGCGGAAATATTCAACATCGGAAAATAAATACCGCTTTTTTATAAGCGGAAAGATTTCCGCGTTGTGCCGTTCAATCAAGCCGTAATCGTCGCTTTCGTTCCAATATGCACGGGCAAATTCCATGCCGTATTTTTCGGTAAAGCCTTCAATTTGTCCGTGTCCGAACATGGGCAAACCGGGCATGGTAATCATCAGCGTGCAAACGCCGAAATACTTATCACCCTTGCCGAACTGCACCGCCGCCGTTTCTTCGTCGGGATTGTTCATAAAGTTGACAAAACGCTTTAAAACCTGCGGGTCAAACTCAAGTGTGTTTTTTATCGTTGAACGGTATTTATAATTTTCTTCTTTTTTGAGCATATTCATAAATGCGCTGTTGTACACGCGGTGCATGCCCAGAGTGCGTACAAAGTAGCCTTCCATCATCCAAAAGGCTTCGGCTAAAAGCAGCGTGTCGGGGATTTCGCGGGCGACACGGTCTACCACCTCCCGCCAAAATTCGTTGGGAATGGCCTTTTCAAAGTCGCCGATACTGATTGCCGATTCGCTTCGGCTTGCGATGTCGCCGCCGTGTCCGGGTTCGGGGTACCAAAGCCTGCGGATATGCTTTTTTGCCAGTACCATCGCCGCATCGAAGCGGATAATCGGAAAGTTGCGTGCGACGTGAAGAATTTTTTGAATAACCTCTTCGCGCGCTTCGGGATTAAGAAAATCGATTTGTGCCGTATCGTTCCACGGTAAACCGGTTCCGTCGTTTCCGTGGTATATATAGCGCACGTCGCCCGTGTAGGTATCCACGCGTTTAAAAACGACGGCGCAGTCGGTTTTTGAAAAATATCCGTTTTCCAAAAAGACGTGCACGCGGCCGTCGGGCGACAGATTTTCGCCGTCGAAACGGTATGAAGGAAAAGGATTGTCGCGGCGCTGTACAAATAAATGCGGTTTTTCTATAACCCATTTGGAATCCATGCCCGTGTGATTGGGCACCATATCGGCGGCAAGGCGTATGCCGCGCTGCCACAAACGTGCACGTAAATTACCTAAAGCTTCCCAGCCTCCCAAGTCGTCGGCGATGTCGTAGTCGTCCAAACTGTATGCGCTTGCGGCGGCTTCGGCGTTTCCGTTTATTTGTTTTATGCGCCTGCTCGCCTGCGATCTTTTCCACACGCCGATAAGCCACAAACCCGTAAAGCCGCGGTTTGCAAGCGTGTCCAATTCTTCATCGGGAATTTCGTCCAAACGTTTTATGCTGCGTTCGTATTTTTTTGAAAGCTGATCAAGCCACACAAGGACGGTTTTTGCCATCAGTACAACGCGCGGCATCCATTCGGTATCGGGGCTGAAGCGCTCGTATTCTTTCATAAGATTTTCGTAACTGTATGCCTGCATAGGCGGATCAGACTGATTTTGACCGCCGCCAAGTCCCGCCCATGAAGCTTTTGCTTCTTCGGCGATTATATCCAAAGCCGCCAAAAGCGCGCGTGCGGTTTCGTCGATAAGATCGCCCCAAAAGCGGCGGATATATTCAAGCTGTCCTTTTAGACTGTGCGGACTTGCTTGCGCCGGTTCCAGCAGCATGGAAAGCAAGTCGTTGCCGTGCGGTCCGAAAGAAGGCTGAGTTCTAAAAAAACGCCGTGTACGGATCCACAGTTTTTTATACCGCACCTTTACCGCCGAATCGTCGGTGTCGAACAAAAAAAGCAGCGGCCGTGCGGCGGGATTTTCGAGTATTACATATAAAAGCAGTATGTTTTCGAGGCTGCACGTGTCTTCGGCTTCGGATACAAAATTGGTACCGAAATAATCCAGCAATTCCGCCGTTTTCTTTTTGCCGATTTCGGTTTTTGCGTTTTCCAATGCGGAACGAAAAGCTTCGGGATTTTTTTGCGTGCAAAAACGGCTGCACACGTTTTTAAAAATTCCGTTGAGCAAAATCAAAGCGTTTAAATCGCCGGTTTTTACAAACCGATCGCCGCCGACAAGGGGAACGACAATATCGTTTATTTTTTGTGCAAACAGGCGCACATTTTTTGTGTTCGGTATATGTGCGTTGCCTTGGGCGGTAAAAAGCGGCAAAGAAAAATCACAAGCGCCGCGTATCGTTTTTAGAACGGGAAACTGCATGTGCTCAGTTTACACTATAATGCGCCGTTTGTAAAACCTTTTTTCCAATGCCACAGCGGTTTTGCCAACGAATTCGAAAAAGGTTGAATGCGCTCAAAATCGGGCAGCCACGAATCATCGTTTTCGAGTTCCTGATAAAAAAGGTGCTCAAATTCGTAATCGGATATGAGCCTGCGCATGGATTCAAATTCGTCTTGATTGATAAACCGGTCGGGAAAAATACTGTCGCCGTCTTTACGTACCGTCTGTGTTTTGACGGGCGTATATTGGCTCATCAGGGAAATACAGGCTTTGCCGTCGGCGTTTTCTTTCAGCCAGTCCAAAACCTGCCGCGTGTTTTCCATGCAACCGGGTAACACCAAATGCCGCACGATAACGCCTGACAGTATTT
>CAUTRX010000196.1:0-3530 GCA_963540775.1 uncultured Treponema sp.
CAGCTCAAAAAAATCCGGAAGCATACCGTTCTTTGACTATCCGTGTTGCAGGTTATACCGCATATTTTACCGAATTGGCGGCTGATTTGCAAAATGAAATTATCGCGCGCACAAGTTATGACGATATTTGATGTTCAGCGTTTTTCTTTGCATGACGGACCGGGAATTCGCACGACCGTTTTTTTTTAAAGGCTGTCCCTTGCGCTGTTTGTGGTGCCAAAATCCCGAAGGCTTGGAATTCGGTATCGATAATGTGAAAAGCAGCAAAAATGCTAAAAAATACCGCTGCATTACACCTGAAGTTCTTGCCGAAGAAGTACAGGCGGACAGTGTGTTTTTTGAAGTTTCAGGAGGCGGCGTAACATTTTCGGGAGGCGAAGCTTTGGCACAAATTGACGATGTATGTACTGCCGCAGGTATTTTGCGGACAAAAAAAATTCATACCGCTGTTGAAACATCCCTTTATGCCCCGACTGAAAGTATTCAAAAAGCCGTTGATTCGATCGACCTTATATTGGCGGATATAAAGATTTTCGATACGGAAAAACATAAGGCGGCAATCGGGGCTGATAACGAACTTATACGCGAGAATTTTAAGTATATTGCCGAAAAGCTTAAAGGAACGGGGCGTTTGATTGCACGTACCCCCCTTATTCCCGGTTATACGGCAGATAAAAAAAATATTGCCGAAATAGGAGCTTTTATCGGCAGTATCGATCCTTCAATACAATGGGAACTGCTTAATTTTAATCCGCTTGCAAGTGCAAAATATGATGAGCTGCACAATGACGGTTTTAAAATATTTGAAGGTATAAAACCTTTTTCGGATATGGAGATGGACGAGTTCAAAAAGATCGCCGTTTTATGCGGAGTTGATGTAATATGATATACGATTGTCAAAAGCCGTGTTACTTTATTAACCGATTACAAGAAGGAAAGCAATGAACACTACAACCTCCCAATTTATTTCGGATGCCCAAAACGGAAAAGCCGTATATATAAACGATATACGTGAATGTTTTGCAAAACTTGAAAACGAAAAAGCAAGATACTTCGTTCTTGCGCTTGTAACTGCCGAAGGACATAAGCGGCGTTTTGATTATACGATTCCGACCTTCAGTGTACCTAAAAATTTGGACATTAATGAAAACAGCAAAATATCGGAAGCTGAACGGGATGCCGTATTTATACGCGACTACTGCATGGCGGAATTATACAACATTATTTCCTGTCTCGGTGCGCGCTCCATGCAATTTTATACAACCGAAAAAAATGCCGAAGTCCTATATATTTATAACTGTTTTATCGAAAAATTCGGTATTTTCGCGGAACGCTCGAATCGAACAGGATATGGCCGGGCCGTAAACGTTGCAGAACGCATATTGGATGCCTTGGATGCACGAACGGATTCGAAAATAACGGTTGCACTTTTTAATCATATGAATATTCCCCCCGATTTTATGCATTTTTCGAAACAAAAGGAACATGGTTTTGTGGGAAAAAAATTAAAAGAAGCGGTACAAAAAAGCGATAAAGGCATTCTAATCGGTATCGATGTGGGCGGAACGGATATAAAATTAGCTTTATCCGTAAACGGAAAACTTACAGCCCTAAAAGAATACGATTGGTTTCCGGCCGCATTTACCCGTATTCACGAATTGACCGATCCGATTATCGCATTGGTTGATTTTATGCGCTACAGAGCCGACAGGCGTTTTAATGAAATTACGGATATAGCTATGCCGGTTGAAGCAAGTAGTGAATTGATTATCGACTGTATTCAAAAAGCGCAGCGCTTTGCTGACGAAAATAGAATTGAAATTCCGAAATATGACGGCATAGGTCTTTCATTTCCCGATGTTGTTGTATGTGACAGCATTGTCGGCGGTGAAGTTTTCAAAACACGCGGCATACGTGAAAATCATTCGGTCGATTATGAACAAGAATTCCGACTTATTACTCCCTTGAATAAAATACTCGCACAGTTTGTTAAAGGAAAAGGTGTTGTCGGTATTGTTAATGACGGTCCCATGGCTGCATTCAGTGCAGCGGCGGAAATGGCATATATGGATATGTCGTCGGTAAATACGGGGGTTCTTGCCTATACTTTGGGTACGGAATTGGGAACCGGCTATTTGGACGAAGAAGGCAATATTCCCGACATTCCGCTTGAAGTATATAACTTTATTATCGATTTAGGCTCATGGCCCGAAAAAAAGTTTCCAATCGATGATGTGCGCAGTATAAATAACTTTAATACAAAACTTCCCGGAACGCTGCAAAAATATACGAGCCAAAGCGGAGCATTTAGACTTGCATCAAAATATTTTCAAACCGCACAGCCGGCCTTATATCGGGAATTGTTTGAAAAAAACTTTTTATACGAAAAAGACTCGGATAAAAACATGCAGGGCTTATATACTCCTACTTCTCCTAAAGATATGCGTAAACCCTTTTTGGAACACCTTATGTTTTTGGCTGCAATCAACGGGAATGAAGAAGCTGAACGTATCTTTTATAAGATTGGTGAATATCTTGCCGTTGCATTCTCCGAAACAAAACGTATTTTGGAACCGACAACAAACGAGGCCGTATTGTTCGGCAGATTGGTGAAGCAGGAAAATTGCTTTAAGCTTTTATGCCAAGGCGCGCAGACATATATAAAAACAAGCCGTTTTGAAGTTGCAGACGATGAAATGGCTGCAACGCCGCTTATGAAACAGCTTAAAGACAGTGATACGTATACAATAGCTCAATTCGCACAAGCAATAGGCGCGATACATTATGCAAGTTACCGGAAAAATATTGTTCAGCATTCCGTGGTGCTATAGGACGTATAAAATACACGAATTTTTCAAAACCACTAGCAATCTCAGGCGTTTTTATATATAATGATATAATAGAAGATGAATTCAGAGTAAGGAGTTTTTGATGGCCGACTTTATTGCATGGGATCCGTCTTATGAAGTGGGAATTGAAATTGTGGACAAGCAGCATAAACATTTGGTTTATTTGACAGGTATGCTTTATGAGGCATGTTTGGCAGATAAGGGTACCCTTGATGAAAAATTCAGAGAGGTGATGAAAGAGCTTGTCGATTATGTGATGATTCATTTTAAAGATGAAGAAAAAATTATGGAGGGAATTAAGTACCCGCAATTTAAAGAACACAAGCAAAAACATGAGGATTTTGTAAAGGAAGTTTTGGGTTCGGTGAACGCATATTCTCAAGGAAAAGCCTTTGTTGCGAACAACTTTGTGCGCTTTTTACGTGACTGGCTTTTTGACCACATACTCATAACCGATAAGGCAATGGCAAAATACTATTTTTCATTAAACAAGTAAACGGGTAGTGTAAATCCGAGCAATGTTTTCGGCTTAAAAGAATTTTCGGAATTATTCCGTTAGTTCTATTTAGCCCCTTGACCAAATGTTGGGTTTATGCTATATTTTTTTCCATTACGGGGGTGTAGCGAAGCTGGTTATCGCGTCGGCCTGTCAAGCCGAAGATCGCGGGTTCAAGCCCCGTC
>CAUTRX010000197.1:0-3525 GCA_963540775.1 uncultured Treponema sp.
CAGCTTTTTAACGAAATCCGCCGGATCTTTTAATTCCGCACCGCTTACCAAAAGCGCTTGATCCAAAAGTACCGCGGAAACGTCACCGATGCGCTGTTCGTCTTCGCAGTCTTTTAAAGAAGCGACGAGGGGATGGTCGCCGTTGATTTCCAAAATAGGCTTTACCTCTCCCATACCGGCTTGTCCCATCGCTTTCATCATGCGTTCAAACTGAAGCGAAGGATCATTTTCGTCCACAACAATACAGCTCGGAGAATCGGACAAACGCTTTGAAAGGTGCACGTCTTTTACGCGCTCACCGAGGGCTTTTTTGATTTTTTCGGTCAGCGGTTTAAATTCTTTTTCCTTTTTTTCCGCTTCTTTTTTGTCCACGCCGAGCTCTTCGTCGCTTCCGGCTCGGTTCACCGCTTTTAAATCAAAGTCTTTATATTTACCCAAGGCGGGGAATACGATATCGTCGATTTCGTCGGCCATAATAAGCACTTCAAAGCCCTTTGCCCGGTACGCTTCCAAAAGCGGCGAATTGCGCAGGTTTTGCTCGTCGTTGCCGGTAATATAGTAGACGGCTTTTTGGCCTTCTTTCATGCGCTGCACATAGTCGGCAAAGCTTGTCCACTTGTTTTCGCCCGTTCCTTCTTCCGCCGTGCTTTTAAAGCGGATAATTTCGCATAAATCGTCTTTGTTTGCAAAGTCCGAGTACAAGCCCTCTTTAAGCGGGCGGTTAAACTGCGACACAAAGGTGTTCCATTTTTTTGCTTCTTCGCTGTCGTCTTTTGCTTTTTTTGCGTTTTCGGCCAGTTTTTTGAATTCGCTTAAAAGCTTTTTAACCGAAGCGGTTTTTATTGAAGTTAAAATGCGGTTTTGCTGTAAAATTTCGCGGCTTACGTTCAGCGGCAAATCTTCCGAATCGATAATACCGCGCACAAAGCGCAGGTAGGGCGGAAGCAGTTCTTTTTCATCGTCGGTGATAAAAACACGCTTTACATACAGCTTTACGCCGCTTTTATAATCCGCCTGATACATATCAAAGGGGGCACGTTCGGGAACGTAAAAGAGGGTTGTGTATTCCTGTGTTCCTTCCGCATGGGTGTGAACGCAAAGCAGCGGGTCGGCCGAATCGTGCGAAACGGTTTTGTAAAAATCGTCGTAGTCGGCTTTTTTCAATTCGCTTTTCGGCCGTTTCCATAACGCGCTTGCGCTGTTTATCTGCTCGGTTTTGTTTTCGCTTCCGGTTTCTTTACCCTTGTCGTCGTATTTTTTTTGCACGTAGTGAAGATAAATGGGGAAGGCGATGTGATCGGAATAGCGTTTAACCAAATCTTCAACCTTCCAGCGGCTTGCGTATTCTCCGCTTTCATCGTTCAGTTTCATAATGACAACCGTACCGTGCGTTTCTTCTTTGTCGAATCCGTAGCGTTTTGCCTCATCGCTTGAAGCGTCCGGCGTGTCCAAATCATAGGATTCTGTTCCCGCACTCGACCAGCGGAACAAGGGATTGACTTTTCCGTCCGCCGTTTTTCCGGCTTTGCGCGTAATAACGTCGATGTGAGAAGCCGCCATAAAGGCCGAATAAAAGCCGACGCCGAACTGTCCGATAAGGGCGGAATCTTTTTTTGCCTCGTTTTCAAGCTGTTCCAAAAAGGCTTTGGTACCGGAGCGAGCAATCGTTCCCAAATTCGCATTTAAATCGGCTTCGTCCATGCCGATACCGCTGTCCTGAACGCTCAGCGTTTTTTTCTCTTCGTCAAAATATATGTCGATGCGCGGTTCGAAGCGCACGTCTTTGTATGCGTCTTGCGACACCGTCAAATATTTAAGCTTGTCCAATGCGTCCGAAGCGTTTGATACGATTTCGCGTAAAAAGATGTCTTTGTTCGAGTACAGAGAATGAATAATGAGTTTGAGAAGCTGATTTACTTCCGTTTGAAATTGATGGGTTGCCACGACAGCACTCCTTTTTAATTGAGATGAATGATTTAAGAGTCCGCCGATTGTTTTGGATGTGTTTTAATCGGCGCTTATCTAAATATACTAAAAAGGTTGCATTTTCGGCAAATTTCACACCAATTTTTTCAAAATCGAACGGCCGATGGTATGGGCGGGCATGGGCACGCCGAAATTGTCGGCAACGGTTGCCCCGATAAGGGCAAAGTTTTCGCCTTCGGGAAGAAGGCCGTTTTCCGGCAAACCGTTTTTGTAATGCAGGTCAAAACGGGGCGACCATGCCAAAAACGGGACTTTTTCGCGTGTGTGGTCGCTGCCTTTATAAGTCGGATCGTTTCCGTGGTCGGCGCTCAAAATCAATAAGTCGTTCTCGTTTAACACTTCCATAAGAGCGCCCAGTTTTAAATCGAATTTTTCAAGTTCTTCGGCATAGCCTGCAGGATTGCGCCGGTGTCCCCACAGCGCGTCAAAATCCACCAGATTCGTAAAACACAAACCCGTAAAGTCCTTATGTGCAAGGTCGATTGTCTGCTCCATGCCGTGAACCGAGCTTTGCGATTTGTACGCTTCCGTTATTCCTTCGTCGGCAAAAATATCTTTGATTTTACCGACCGAAATAACGCTGAACCCGGCTTCCTGCAAGGCGTTTAACACCGTTTTTGTCGGCGGCTTAAGCGCATAGTCGTGACGGTTTGCGGTACGCTTAAACTCGCCGCGCTTTTTTCCGACATAAGGGCGGGCGATAACACGGCCGACCTTCCATTCGTCTTTTAAAGTCAATTCGCGGGCGATTTCACAGTATTTATAAAGATTGTCCAAGCCCATCGTCTGTTCGTTGCCGCAAATTTGCAAAACGGAGTCCGCCGATGTATATACAATCAAATGCCCCTTTGAAATTTCTTCTTCGGCAAGTTCGTCAAGAATTTCGGTTCCGCTTGCACTTTTGTTGCCGATAATTTTTCGCCCGGTTCTTTGAGAAAGCTCATCCAACAGGGCTTGGGGAAAACCCGTGTCCGTAAAGGTTTGGAACGGTTTTGTCGTATGAATGCCCATCATTTCCCAGTGGCCGGTCATTGTGTCCTTGCCGTTGCTCGCTTCGTTTAATTTCATATGGAAGGCTGCAGGTCGGGCAACGGGAGCGACTTGTTTTAACGGATGAAGATTCGCCATGCCGAGCTTTTGGATGTTCGGAATGTGCAAGGTTTCAACGCTTTGTGAAATATGTCCGAGTGTGTCAGCGCCCGTATCTCCGAAATCGGCGGCATCGTTCATAGCGCCGACGCCTAAAGAATCCAATATAACTATAAAAATCCGTTTGTATTCCATAATTGAATCAACCTTGTTGTCGTATTTTATCGGCAGCTTGTTCAGCGGTCAGTTTTATCTTCGGCGATTAAAAAGCGCAGGGCTTGAACGGCAACGCGGATTGCGCTGTCCGTATCGTGGACGATGGGATTGTCCATGCCCGCCTTATTGCGTTCCTGATTGCCCACAACCGAAAAGGTTGAGCCGCAGCGCACTTTAAGATAATCGGCTACGATAAACAGGGCGGCCGACTCCATTTCCGAAGCTTTACAGCCC
>CAUTRX010000198.1:0-3521 GCA_963540775.1 uncultured Treponema sp.
CTGCAGCACGGCTACGCCGTCTTTGTCTTTTACCGCGGAAAGAGAAAAACCGGTGCTCAATTCTTCGGCCTCCGTCTTTTTTCTAACCAGAGGCGCAACGATAATTTGCAGTTCGCCGTTTGCTTCTTCATGCCGGACAAGAAAATAATCGCCGATTTCGTTTTGAACCACTTGCGAGTCCAAATTTTTTACGATTGCGGGACTCTGTTCAAAACGGCTTTCAATAAGTCCTTTGCGGCAAAAAGCCGATTCCGGTATGTCAAACGTACTCATACCGGCCGGAGTTTGTGCATATAAAGCGCAGCAGCCGGCGAATGCAAGTGCACAAAACCCGAGCCGAAGCCCTTTACGCATTTTTTGATTTTTTTTCATCTGGGTGCCTTCCTTTGGGAGCATTTGCTAAAAGCAATTTTAAGCGGTTAAGCTGATTCACTTCACTGGAGCCGGGATCGTAATCTATCGCGGCAATATTCGCATCGGGGTAACGGCTGCGCAGTTCCTTTATCATTCCTTTTCCGGTAACGTGATTGGGTAAACAGGCAAAGGGCTGTACGCAGGCAATGTTCGGAACACCGTCTTTAATCAATTCGACCATTTCGGCGGTTAAAAACCAGCCTTCGCCGGTAATATTGCCCAGCTGCACAATATCGTCGACGCCGCGCATTAAATCGTATATGGACGAGGGCGGCTCAAACCGGCGGCTTTTTTTCAGCTCTTTTTTGACGGTTGTGCGGAACATTTCCAAAAGCCGTACCGCCAAGCGCGCGTTCCGCTCCGTCTTTTTGGGGAACGCCAATTCCCGGTGACGGAATATGCCGTTGGAAAACGAATAAAACAAAAAATCCGCCAAATCGGGAACCACGCACTCGGCGCCTTCACGCTCGATGGTGGAAAATATATCGTTGTTTGCAGTCGGATGAAATTTTACCAAAATTTCGCCGACGACGCCGACCCGCGGTTTTTTTTCGGGGAACAGCGGCAAATTATCAAAATCGCGGACAATGCCCCGTATAACTTTGTTGTATTTAAAAACTGAAAGCGATTTAAGCATTTTTTGCGCTTCGCCGTTCCATTTTTCGTAGAGTTTGTCGGCGGAACCGGGGACGGCTTCGTAAGGTCTTGTCCGGTATAAAACGCGCATAAGTAAATCACCGACCATAAGCGAGCGCATAGTGCGTATGATAAGCGGCAGCGTGATTTTAAACCCGGGATTTTGTTCAAAGCCCTGTGCGCTCAGCGATATAACGGGAATGTGAGCCCAGCCCGCGTCGGACAAGGCTCGGCGGATAAAACCGATGTAGTTTGTCGCCCTGCAGCCGCCGCCCGTTTGGGTTATAAGTAAACTGACGCGGTTTAAATCGTATAAACCCGATTTTAGAGCGGCAATCATTTGTCCTGCAACCAATATCGAAGGATAGCAGGCATCATTGTTTACGTACTGTAAGCCCGTGTCCACCGCCGCGGCATCGACTTCGGGTAAAATAACAAAATTAAAGCCCGAATGCCTGAATGCCGTTTGCAGCAGCCGAAAATGAATCGGAGACATTTGCGGCGCAAGGATTGTGTGGGTATGTTTCATTCCTTTTGTAAAGACAGTGCGTTTATACGATACGGAACGCGCAAGTACCGCATTATGCCGCCGCCGTCGCTCTTTTACCGCCGCAATAAGGCTTCGGATACGGATACGAACCGCACCCAAATTCGAACCTTCATCAATTTTAATCAGGGTGAACATGCGGTTTTTTGCCGCCAAAATCTCTTCAACTTGATCGGCGGTTACCGCGTCCAAGCCGCAGCCGAAACTGGTAAGCTGCACAAGTTCCAAGTGCGGCATAAGCGCGGTAAAAAAAGCGGCACGGTACAGACGGTTATGATACGTCCACTGATCGATGACGCGCAAGGGGCGCTCGATTGACCCCAAATGTGCAACCGAATCCTCGGTTAAAACACCCAGCCCCAAACCCGCAATCAACTCGGGAATGCCGTGATTTATTTCAGGATCCAAGTGATAGGGACGTCCGGCCAAAACAATGCCGCCGGCACCCCGCCGAATCAATTCTTCAATCGCACGTTCGCCTTCTTCGCGCACTTGCGCACGAAAGCGTTCCTGCTCTTTCCATGCCGCGCGGACGGCTTTTTTTACTTCCGCACAATTCAAATCGGGAAAATGCGGATTTAATTCTTCGTACAAGCGCTCGGCAAGCCGCTTTTCGTCGTAGATGGGCAAAAAGGGGTTCATAAAGACAATCGAATCGTCGCGGCGCAATTCGTCCACATTGTTGCGCAGCACTTCAGGATAACTGGTAACAATCGGGCAGTTGTAGTGATTGCCCGCAAACGGGTCTTCCTGCTGTTCGTAGGGCGCGCAGGGATAAAAAATGAACTTTACCCCCGCCTTTAAAAGGGCGGCTGCGTGACCGTGGCTTATTTTTCCGGGATAGCACACCGACTCGGAAGGAATTGTCTCAAGCCCCATCTCGTACACGCTGCGGGTGGAACGCGGAGAAAGACGGACTCGGAATCCGAGCTGCGTAAAAAAAGTAAACCACAGCGGATAATTTTCGTAAGTGTTTAAAACACGCAAAAGCCCCACATCGCCGCGCGGCGCCTGTTCTTTTTTCAGCGGTTCGTACGAAAAAAGCCGCTTGTACTTCCACGCAAACAGGTTCGGAAGCGGGCCGCTATCGGCATCGGATGCGGTATCGGTGTTACGTGCGTTTGAAGCGTCAACAACGCTGTGCACGCCCTCTATTTCGGCTCCGCGTTCGCAGCGGTTTCCCGTTACAAAGGTTCTGCCTTCTCCGCCGGAACTGAACGTATTGATGGTCAAAAGGCAGTTATTCGAGCATTTTCCGCAACGGCGTAAATCCAAATCGACTTTAAAATTTTCAAGTGCTTGAAGATTTGCAATGCCCGATTTGATTTGTCCTGCGGCGACTTTTTTTGCCAGCGCTTCGGCTTCTTCCGTCGTTGCGCCGGCAGGAACCGCCGTCAAATCCTTCCATTGGTCGCAGGCGATTAAAGCCGCGCCGTAAGCCCCCATAAGACCGGCCACATCGGGACGGAACACGTTTACGCCGGCTATTTTTTCAAAGGCGCGCAAGACCGCATCGTTGTTAAAGGTTCCGCCCTGCACCACCACTTTGGTGCCCATATCGCTCGCCTTGCGCAGCTTGATGTCTTTAAATAAAGCGTTTTTTATAACCGAATATGAAAGACCTGCCGAAATATCGGCGACGGTTGCGCCCTCTTTTTGTGCCTGTTTTACGCGGCTGTTCATAAAAACCGTACAGCGGCTGCCCAAGTCCACGGGATTTTCGGCAAGCAGGGCTTTTTGACTGAAACTGCGCACATCCATACCCAAAGAGCGGGCAAAATTATCCAAAAAGCTTCCGCAGCCGGAAGAACAGGCTTCGTTCAACTGAATCGAAGTAATTGCGCCGTCCTTCATGCGCAAACACTTCATATCCTGACCGCCGATATCCAAAAGGAATTCGACACCCGGCACAAAAAAGTCGGCG
>CAUTRX010000199.1:0-3490 GCA_963540775.1 uncultured Treponema sp.
TATAAAAGTCAGCCCGGAACTGGCACAGCAACATTACGCGGAACACAAAAAAAAGGCTTTTTTTCCCGGATTAATCGCCTATGTTACTTCCGCGCCCGTTTTGGCAATGATTTGGGAGGCGGATCACTGTGTCGCCATCATGCGAAAACTGATCGGGGCAACAAATCCCGCCGAAGCGTTGCCGGGAACAATCAGAGGTGATTACTGTATTCACACGGGGTTAAATATCATACACGCTTCGGACAGTCCCAAAAACGGCGAACGCGAGTGCGCGTTGTTTTTCAGACCTGAAGAAATTATACCGTGGCAAGACGAATATATGAATAAATGGATATAATATCTATAAATCGGGAAAAAATACATACGGAGAATACACTATGAATGCAAAAGATATCGGCGTAATAGGAGCAGGCGCATGGGGAACCGCAATGGCGCATATTCTCGCTGCAGGAGGCCATAATGTCGAATTATGGGCGCGGGAACGGGAAGTCGCCGACGCCGTAAATACCGCCCACACAAACGATCGGTATTTAAAAGACATCCCTCTGGCGCCCAAATTGCGCGCAACATCGGACATTGTGCAAGCCGCTTCCGATAAAGAATTTTTAATCCTTGCCGCGCCCTCTTTGTACTTGGCTCACACCGTCACACCGATTGTAGCACTTCCTTCAATAATAAACGGTTCTACCTGCATCGGCGTTTTAACAAAGGGCTTTATTCCCGCATCAAACGGCGCAAAACTCATACTTGAAGTTTTGGAAACCGTACTGCCCTACCCCTACTACAAAAACCTCGTGTACATTTCCGGCCCGAGCCATGCCGAAGAAGTCGCCGCGGGAAAACTGACCGGTCTTATCGCCGCAAGCGAAAATCCCAAAAATTCAATCCGCTTTAGAGAACTGATGAAAGTTCCCGGCTTAATGGTTTTTTCCAGCTTGGACGTTGTCGGCGTGCAAATATGTGCGGCGGCAAAAAATATTATCGCAGTTGTGTTCGGCTGCCTTGATGCGATTGCCGAACAATCGAATATGTTCGGCGACAATACCGAATCTTTACTGCTGGCCGCCGGCTTAAACGAAATTCAAACTCTGGGATTCGCAATGGGTGCCACACATGCCGAAACGTTTACATCGATAGCCGGTGTAGGAGATTTGGAAGTAACCTGCCGCTCCCGATACGGGCGCAACCGCAGATTCGGGCGCGATATTATACTTAAAAATATTTTAGACCCCTTTTCCGATTTGGACGACCTTATTTTGCGCATAAGCGAAATAGGTTATCTTCCCGAGGGGGCGGTCGCCTGTAAATACGTGCAGGAAATAAGTCATAGATTGAACATCAAACTGCCCATATCAAACGGACTGTACCGCATACTGAACAAAGAAATAAAACCGCTCGATTTTCTTATCGAACTGTTGAGGTAAATTATGCTCGAAAAAATAACGGACACCTTAGGCGGCATTGTCCGCAATTTAAGCGGTAAATCGGTTATAACCGAAAAAAATATTGAAGAAACGGTTGAATCGATTAAAACCGCCCTTTTGGAAGCCGACGTCAATCTGCGCGTTGTACGGCGCTTTGTAAACAGCACCATAGAAGAAGCAAAGGGCGAAAAAGTCTTACGCGCCGTGGATCCGGGGCAGCAGTTTGTAAAAATCGTTCACGATAAAATCACCGCCCTGCTCGGCGACGAAAAAACCGACTTACACTTAAAAGGCCCCGATACCCAATCGGTAATTTTATTTTCGGGTTTGCAGGGCTGCGGAAAAACGACTTCGGCCGTAAAACTTGCCGCGCGCTTAAAAAAAGAAGGCCGAAAGCCGCTGTTGGCAGCCTGCGACTTGGTACGTCCCGCTGCCGTTCAACAGTTATGCTTTATGGCCGAAAAGGCCGACATACCCGTCTATAAAGAAGACATCGCGCTTCCCGGCACGAGCGCGGACGCTTTACGTATAGCGCAAGAAGCCCGAAAATATGCGGCGAAAAACGCTTTGGACACCGTCATTGTCGATACCGCGGGACGGCTTCAAATAGACGACGCAATGATGAACGAAATTGCGGATATAAAAAAAGCGCTGAATCCCGACGAAGTGATTTTAGTAGCCGATTCCATGACCGGACAAAACGCCGCCGCCATTGCAAAAACATTCAACGAGCGGCTCGGATTAACCGGCGTCATATTAACCAAATTCGATTCGGATGCGCGAGGCGGCGCCGCCCTTTCTCTTAAAAGCGTAACCGGTAAACCGATTTTATTTATCGGTACCGGAGAAAAAATAGAAGATTTCGAAGTATTTCATCCCGAGCGCATCGCGGGACGCATTTTGGGCATGGGCGACATTGTGTCCCTTGTGGAAAAGGCGCAGGAAACTATCGATGTAAAAGAAGCCGAGCGCTTACAAAAAAAGATGGCTTCCAACGAATTTACCCTTCAGGATATGCTCGAACAGCTTGAACAGGTAAAAAAAATGGGACCGATTGAATCTCTGCTGGAAATGATGCCCGGCTTGGCAAATCAAGTGAGTGAACAAGATATCGATACCGGCAGTTTAAAAACACAGGAAGCAATTATCCGTTCGATGACAAAAAAAGAACGCGCAAATCATTTGATTATCGGCCCTTCACGCAGAAAACGCATTGCGCGCGGATCGGGTACGTCGGTGGCGGAAGTAAACCGCCTTATTAAACAGTTTGAAAAAACACGTTTAATGATGAAAAAAATGGCGAAAAATAAGGGTATGCAGACAAAAATGATGCAGCACTTGGGCGGTTTATAAAAGCACGTTACAAAAAACGAAAAAGCCGGCTGAAAAAGCTCTTTTACGCTGTACTTCCGCGCCGATATGTGATACCATACAAAGGTGCCTTTATGCACCTTTGTATGGTTATGATACGAGACGTTTTAGCAGTTAACATCAAAAAATACCGCAAAAAAGCAGGACTTACGCAAGAGCGCCTTGCCGAACTGTGCGGCGTTTCCTCCAGCTTTATCGCCCATATCGAAACAAAAAGCTGCAATGCCTCTATCGCCTTTCTCGAAAAGGCATGCAGCGTTTTGAACATAGACCCACTGCACCTGTTTACCAAGTGAGTGCAGCCGGTCTAGCGGATTTTTATACCCACCGACAATGCAAGCTGCGGGTCGGACGGCTTATAGTCCTTACCGTAGTAGCACTTCAAATAAAGCTCGCGCAGTTCGTTGACCAAAGGATAGCGCGGATTTGCCGTCGTACACTGATCGTCAAAGGCTTTTTCCGACATATCGTCCAAATGTTCAAGGAAATCCTTTTCCTGTATTCCCGTTGCGCGGAAATCCGCAGGAATTTCGCAGATACGCTTAATCTCATCAATCTTTTCGATAAGTTTTTCCATTTTTTCCGTGTCGGTTTTTCCGCCCAATTTTAAATGATCCGCAACTCTGGCATAGCGCTCCAGCGCAACCGGATATTTATATTGGGGGAAGATTGCCTGCTTGCGCGGCGCTTCGGTG
>CAUTRX010000200.1:0-3478 GCA_963540775.1 uncultured Treponema sp.
TTGTGTAGGGCATGGAATCGGTAGAGGTATGCGCATACAGGGTATAGGTTCCCGCGCTTAAGCGCGTGCCGTTTGAAAGCGGAAACACGGTGCCGTTTTTATGTACCGCCGTTATAGTGCGCATAATAAATTTCGGCGCGGGCATTTGAACGTCCATCAGAATAAGCGGATTTATTGCAGCTTTGATTTTTGTGTCTATAACTTGAAACTCGAAACTTTGATTGCCTTTTTTCCAACCGGAATAACCGCTGATACCGATAATCGCACCGCTTTCGATAGCACCGTTTCCGTCGTCGGAACTCATTCTTTCCATACCGTCAGTATTTGATTTTTGTGTTCGACGATGACGGCGTTGCCCAGGGCGGAGGGGAAGTGAGCGCCGCCTTCAATATCCGATTTTAAGGTGATTAAAATATGTCCGCTGTCGGCGGCTTTCACTTCGGCGGGAGTGTTAAATGTAATGCCGCCAGCAAAGCCGCTTCCCCGCTTTTGTGCAAAATAGACGGCTATATTTTCGGAAAGCTGAGGCCATTCAAAGGCGCGAAGAGAAGAGGCGGCGCTACAGAATACCAAAATACAAACACATTTTAATGTAAAATACGCCGCGTTGATTATATGTGTGCGCGAAAAAAATCTTTTCATGGTATGTTCCCCTCGGTTTAATTAAAATTCAGCGACATTTTGGAAATGCGGTTATCGCGGCCTACATATACGCTGCCGCTTTCCGCCTGTAAAAATGCCGAAGAGGCTTCGAAGGAAAAGGAGCCTTTATTGTAGCGCCCGCTGCACAGCACCGTAACCGTGTATGTGCCGTCTTTTTTATCGAGTACATAAAAAATGTCGTCGCTGCCGAATTCGGCTATATTCAGAATCTTGCCCTTAAACGGAATAAAAAACGATCTTCTTTCATTTATAAGCACGCTTATCAGTCCCGATTTTGTATTAAAAAAAGCGTATTTACCGTCACTGCTGAAGTCTACCAGCGTTTGTTCGGTTAATTCGTCTTTTAAATATTCATGATAGATAATTTTTGTTTTGTCGTTTTCGATCTCCGCAACGACAATGCGCTGCTTGTGCAATCCCGAAACGCTTGCGCAATATTTTCCGTTTTCGGACAGCGCCGCCCCGAATATAATTTGCGTATCGCTTCCGCCCGGGTAAAAATCGGCACCCACATTTCCTTCTTTGTCCAGACATATCAGATTACCGTCGGCGTAACCTGCCGCACATCCTGCGGAACTTGAATCGAATGCGGTTATCGGAGCATAGTTTTCGTGAACCCACAGCGTTTTTCCCTGTGTATCGTGGCGCGAAAAAGAGGCGCCTCCCGGATGAAAGACAAAAAGGCCGTTCGCGGTAAAAAACGGAAAGCCGGCTTTATCCAGCGTACCGCTTTGTACATTTTGGGGCGTAAAAAAAGGTGTGTTTTCGGCGTCTCTATCGTATACCGTCCAAAAATCGGCGGAAATGGTGCTTTTTTTTTCGAGGGGAATAAACGAAACGATTTTTCCGTCCGGAGTGTAGTAGCCCATGGCCGTTTCCGTTTTGAATGCAAAAAGTTTTCGGCTGTCGCCGTTCGGTTCGGCCGTTTGTTCGCTGACGGAAATCGTCCATTCGGGTTTTAAGTCGAGTTTTTTTTCCAAAGGACGTACCGCCAAAAAAATATATGCTAAAATAAAAATCAATAAAACGGGAATCAGAGGAAAATTTGTATCGTTTATTTTCATTATATGCTATCGTATAATAACCGTGAAATCCAGTCAATACTTAAACGCTGCTTTTTCGTTACGCAAACTTTTTGTAACCCTTGACAAAAAAACGTAAACAATGCAAAATATGCATAAGGTATGGAGCGTTTGCTATAAGGAGTTTCCGGTGGATGATATTCTTACAATCGAAGAAGTAGCAAAATATTTGCGGGTTTCCGAGCGGACTGTGTACGATTGGGCGCAAAAAGGGGAAATCCCTTCCGGAAAGATCGGGACCGTATGGCGGTTTAAAAAAGCCGAAATAGAAAAGTGGGTAAATGAGCGCCTTTCTTCGGGTAACAAAAACGCTTCTGCAGGGAACCGCATTCAGGTAAAAAATATTTTGTCTCCTGACAGGATTGTGTTTTTAAACCATTCCACAAAGCACGATGCTTTGGTTGAATTGGCCGCCAATTTGAGCACCGCTCCGCAAATAAAGCACGCGGAAGAACTTACCTCCGAGATTTTAAAACGCGAAGAATTGATGTCCACCGCTATCGGGCGCTCCATTGCGATTCCGCACGTGCGTTTAACGTCCGTAACCGATTTGGTTATGTCCGTCGGCATAAGTAAGGTCGATATTATCGATTTTCAAACCATTGACGATACGCCCGTGCGCCTGTTGTTTATGATTGCCGCTGCATATAATCAGCACGCATATTATTTGCAAGCGCTTTCGTTTTTCAGCTCGAAACTCAAAAACGCCGATTTACGCAAGGCTCTTTTATCGGCTTCAAGCGCGCCCGAAGTTTACGATTTACTCATAAAAGAAGACTGATTACAATCCCAATCCGGTAATACCGAACCATTTGGTGCTGTTGCTCATATCCTGTGCTATCATGCCTATATTGACGCGCGCGGTGGTTTCTCCTAGTAAATAGGCGATGCCGCTTTCCGTAAGGCGTGCTCCCGCTCCCTGTATGTCCACTCCGAACAGAGCATGAGCGTATTCGGGCGAAATAAAAAGCATGGTTTTATGATTCATGTGCGACATAAGAACCGCCAATAAAAGAGAGCGGCTGTCGCAATCGGAGCCCGTTCCCGTCAAAGTATCGATAAGGCCGGTAAAATCGCTTGAGTTAAGCCTTCGTTCGTAGGGGAGGGTTTGCGTCCACGAAAGCAGTTTTTGCGCCAATGCCCTTTCCCGTTCGGTGTGTGAAGCGGCAGAGCCGGTCTCTCCCTTTGCCGCCGCCCGATTATCCTGTGCATCTATTTCGGCTTTGAGCGCTTTATGTATGCTGAATGCCGCTTTTTCCAAACGCGTATAGGCATCGCGGTAAATCATACGGTAATAGCGCTTCCACGCTTCGTCACGGAAGGGGGTTTCGGCAAAAGAAAGCAAAACACCGTATTCGCGTGCTATGAGTGCGTTGTGTGCTTCACTGTCGGCAAGATCGAGTTCTATGGGAATATCCGTTTTTTCCATCCGTATGTGCTCATGCCGGCTTCCCCGTGCAGGATAGGCAAAGGCCGTTATAATGCCGCTTGTGTTGGGGGCAGCGCTTTGCGGCGAAAATGCGTCCAACACCGAAAGCATGAGCGGTTCAAGCTGTTCAAAACGATTTTCGGGGGCATAGCATAAAACAAGCGTTACGCCCCTGTCCGTAGGAATGCAGGCCGCCCGTCCGCGGTTCAATCCCGTTTGTGCAGGCATATCGAAAAAAGAGAGGGTGCATGTTTTGCCGCACCATTCAACATCGGTGCTTTCTCCGTGCGCATTGAGTTTTGTG
>CAUTRX010000201.1:0-3424 GCA_963540775.1 uncultured Treponema sp.
CAATGACAAAACGGCCGAAACCGGTGCCGCAAAATCGTATGTGCTCGCCGAAACAAGCCCCGATTCGTGGCTGCAAAAAGAAATCACGGTTTTAAACCCGCAGTATCTTTTTCCGCCGGAAAAAGATAAAAGGGCGCGGTACACCCTCGCCCTTTTGTCGGAAGGTACTTTTAAAAGCGCCTTTGATCAAGCGCCCGAAAAAGCTCAAGCGGAAGTTTCCGCGTCGGCGGATGCTCACGCAGCGCTTGTTTCGGATACCCGTTTAGCCTCAAGCGTACAAAAAGCGGCGGTTTTTGTCGCCGCAACCTCCAAAATTACAAGCGGCGCGATACTGTTCGATGATACGGGCAGTCAGCCCACCGCCGTATTTGTGCGCAACGTGCTGGACTACCTTGACGGGCGCGAAGAACTGTGCTATATGCGCAGCAAGGGGCTTTCACAAAACGTATTGAACAAAGCCGACGCCGTATCGGCGGCAATCGCAAAATTGTTCAATCAATATGTGCTGCCGCTGTCGGTCGTCGTTGCGGGATTTATCGGCCGCCATGCGAGAAAAAGACGCAAGCGGCTCATACAAAAACGCTATGCACACCATTTTGACGAACAGGAGGCACGATGATGAACATGTTAAAACTGCGTAAAATATGTTTGCTTTCGGCGATTGCGGTGTTAACACTCATATACATTTTGCAGATACTGTATCAGGGAAAAAGCGCCGTCCGCGATGATATTCTAAAACACGAAGCCGGCACGATAGAAGTACGGCTTCCCGACGGAAGCGCGTATACGCTGCAAAAAGAAGGCGAAGATTGGCTTATCGATTCGACGGCAAAAGCCGATTCCTACGGCGCAGGAGAAATAAGCGGTGCCGTGCAAAAGGTACGCATTTTAGGCAAAGTCGGCACAACCGCCGATGCGGAACGCTTCGGACTGGATGACGCACACGCAATACGGGTAACCGCACGTAAAGACGGCGAAACCCTGCGCACCCTACTCATCGGTAAAGCGGCGCCGACAGCCGGGCAAACCTATATCGCTCTCGGCGATTCACAAACGGTATTACTTGTTGCCGGCGACTTGAACGATACCTTTTCAAAAAAAGCGTCCGATTTGCAGGCAAAAGAGACGGAACAAACGGCAACCGAAGAATCGGAGCACAGTGTGCCCGGCAGTACCGATACCGCCGGGACGCCCTAACATAAAAGCGGCATCAATCTGATAAGGAGATTAACTATGGAACGTAATGCAGGAACAATCAGCTTGCAACAAGCAAATGAAAGCATTCGGCGCAGCTTTATAAGCAGCGTCTACGGCTGGATGGTGGCAGCCCTCGCAATAAGCGCAGCGGCAGCCTTTATGACCGCATACAGCGGGGCAATCGTATACATCATAAGAAACCCGCTTATCTTTTTCGGCTTAGTTATAGCCGAATTCGCTCTCGTTATGGTTTTATCGGCACAAATCCGTTCATTAAGCTACGGCAGCGCGGCAATGCTTTTTATTGCGTACTCTCTTGTCAACGGCTTAACGCTTGCGGCAGTGCTTTTGCGTTATACCGGCACTTCCGTTGCGCGAGTGTTTTTTATAAGCGCTTTAATGTTCGGCGGAATGAGCTTATACGGAATGAAAACAAAAAGCGATTTACGTTCGGCCGGCCGCTACTTGATGATGGCACTCATCGGGCTTATTATCGCTTCGATTGTAAACATCATATTCGGATCGAGTCAGCTTACGTGGCTTATTTCGATTATTACCGTAGTTGTATTTACCGGCCTTACCGCCTACGATACGCAAAAACTTATGACGATTTCCGTTTATTCCGACGGCAGCGACAATTTCCGCAAGGCGGCTCTCATCGGTGCTTTGGAATTATATCTTGATTTTATAAACATCTTTTTATCGCTGTTACGGCTGTTCGGAAAGCGGCGGTAACATCACGGGGAACCCCTGAAAATCCAAGCGGGTTTTTAGCGGTTCCCTGACGGCATGCCTCGTTTTTCGGTATGACAAGCCCCTACCGAAGATATACATATCAGCAAACTTTTAAGGCACCGTATAGGCTGTTATATTGAATTCAAAGCCGGCTATTTTATAGGTGCCGTTCACCTTTACCAAACGGAATACATGATTTTCTTCGGTGTCTATATGGATTCCGCCGAATTTACCCCGGCCGATTTTTTCGTACTCGTCCTCAGCCTTTTTTTGTAAAAGCCGCACTTCATCTTCGCTTATGCACATATCGTTGTAGTAGCGGAAATATACCGATTTCATGGCGGCAAAATCGCAATGATAATAAAACCGATGGCTCGCCGTAACACGCGTATTCAAAATAAGACAGTCGCCGCTTCCGCCGATTTCGCCGATTTCGAAGATGTCACGGACCACGGCATCGCCGACAGTCAGTAAAAACCTGTCGGGCTGCTGAGAAAGCTTTGAGTGCAAGTTATCGATCAGTGTTTTGCAGCATTCTTTTTCGGCGAATATACCGTCAAACAGAGCTTGCAATTCTTCGCTCATTACAAAGTCAAAATCAAACATATCCGCGTAATATTCGTCTTGCAGTTGCCGTACCGCCGCGTAAAAATTGCGCACGTGCCGGACTGCAATTTTATCGTTCAAATATGCGTCCAGTTTTTTTACTTGGGCGGTGCCGTCTTTGTATTGCCCTAAAACCTGCAAAACGGCTTCGCTCAATTCGCCGACGGTTGAAATCGATACGTCTTTATTTTTTGACAACAAAATATCCGTAAACCGCATTAACTGTTGCGTCGAGGGGCTTCCCATACCGAAGCCGCCCCATAAATCCACGGTACCGCCGGTACAGCATACAACAAATGCCGGTTGTATCGATTTACCCTTATAATTCGTCTGCCTTAAACAAAAATCGATGCGCCGTACATCCTGCCACTCGTATTTTTCCGTCTTGAAGGCGAAAAACTTTTTATGATATATGCCGTCATCGGTTACCCGTACATGGTAAAAAATACTGAAACAAAAAAGCGCAGCGGCCGCACATACTGCCGCATAAGAAAAATACAAGTCGGCTTTTAAAGACCCGAACGAATAGCGGATATGCATGTGCGGGTAATTTTGTATGTATTTTTTTCGATAATACTTGAATGTATCTTCCATATCAAACACGGCGGAAAAGATATGCTGCAAGAAAAAGAACGAAAGCGGAATCCACATAATAAAAGCCGAAAGGCCGAAGATAAGATTTCCCGTCAAGTTGAACAGCATATCGGCTGCGCTCATACGGAAAAGGATTTTAACAAAAGCCGGATATTTTTCTATAAAAAAAAGTACGGCAAAAGGCATTTGCACGATGAACAGTGTATAGAAAACGGCAAACAGTATTTTTTGCTTTTTAGCGGGAACAACTGCTTCCATGAATGCTCCTTCGTAGTGAATCTTTCCGGTACAG
>CAUTRX010000202.1:0-3417 GCA_963540775.1 uncultured Treponema sp.
ACGTAATCTTGACAGAGAGTATAAACCGATTAAGACACCGTATCAAATATTCTTTTTTCTAATTCATTGTAAAACCATTTTTCAATATCCGATTCCTTTAATTTTTCAAGTACCGACTCCCATGATAATTGAATAAAGTTATGCCTGTTTTTCAATGAATGTATAAAAGCTTTAAAATCGGAATCCTTATTCTCTTTAATAAATAATTTTTCCGGAGCAAGATTTATCAGCTTAAAATTATGTTCCGTGCAGAGATTTCCAATAGTCCAATTTCTTATTAACTCATAGTATCCCGATTGTTTTGCCGATTCAACATCGCTATAAAATGTATCTAATACATATTTCTCATAATTTTTTTTATCCGGCTTTTGTTTATCATTTCCTGATTTTACTTTAACTTCTATAAACACTGATGCCGACTTTGTAATAAATATGATGTCCGGTTCCGTATAATATTGTTTGTCTTCTCCTAGCATGTCACAGATATACTTTAATGTATTTGCATATTCCGAATTATGATTTATTTGCGGAACACCCCACATGAGAATTTCTGAAATTTCATCTTCCAAATGTAATACTTCTTGCAAAATATGCAGTTTATTATTTAAAAGAAAATAATTAATGAATATCCAGCTGACTGCATCTTCGGAAGTGGAAAATCCCATTTTACGTTTTTTATTTTCTCTATTAGTTTTATTCAATGTTTTTTTAAGTGTCTCATCCAAATTATTAAATAAATCGGCAGGAATATTATTTTTATAATCTTTATAGATAAAGGTAGGATGAGCCTTTGCATTTGACGCTCCGATTTGACAGTGCGTACAACGCCTCACACAATCCTCGTATTTTGATGCCGCCTTTAATTTCGCGTCATATTCCTTCATAACAGAATTACACTTAGGACAATGTATTATTTCCATTTCATACTCCGATTCGGTGTACCGGCGGTACACGTAACTGAATTTTCTACGCTCTATTGTGTATACTTTATAGAATGATTATCTTCGATTAGCCGATGTAAAAGCAAAAAATCTACATAATAAGAAATACACGTTTCAAATTCTCTCAAGCCGCTCCGTATCGTTTTTCGGGCACAAAGCATTCTTAAGATTGCGGCACTGCATTGTGCACAAACAAAGCGGCCGCCCGCAAAATGAGGGCGGCCGCGCTAAGTATACGTTTTATACTTCGATTCAACTGTTGCGGATAACCGCTTGAGCCGCAGCCAAACGGGCAACGGGCACACGATAAGGCGAACAGGAAACGTAGTTTAAACCTGCGCGGTAACAAAAGTCTATTGTATCGGGGTCTCCGCCGTGTTCGCCGCAAATACCCAGTTTTAAAGCGGGCTTTTTGGAGCGGGATTTTTTGCGTGCGATGTTGATAAGTTCTCCGACGCCTTCTTCATCGAGGGCTTTAAACGGATCGCTTATAAGCACGTCTTTAACGAGGTAAGTGCTCAGAAATTTACCCGCATCGTCGCGGCTGAATGCAAAAGTCATCTGCGTTAAGTCGTTCGTACCGAAACTGAAAAAATCGGCAAAGTCGGCGAGCTTGTCGGCTAGCAGCGCCGCACGGGGGACTTCAATCATCGAACCGATTTGCACATCGAATTTAACCTTTTCGCTGTCAAACACCTTTTTGATAATCGCTTCGGATTGACCGCGGATAATTTCCAATTCGTCGTTATCGCAGACAATCGGAATCATAATTTCAGGCTGCACGGCGATTTTGCGCTTAATGCAATCGGCGGCGGCAAGAGCGATGGCTTCAACCTGCATTTCGTAAATTTCCGGATAGGTGATTGCCAAACGGCAGCCGCGGTGGCCGAGCATCGGGTTCATTTCGTGAAGCGCATCGAGTTTTGCGTTGAGTTTTTCCAAATCAGTATGCATAATATGCGCCAGCTCTTCGCGCTCGGTTTGCGTATGCGGAATAAACTCGTGAAGCGGCGGATCCAAAAGACGGATCGTAACCGGACGGCCGTTCATCGCTTCAAAAATACCGACAAAGTCCTTTTTTTGCAAAGGTAAAATACTCGCCAAAGCTTCACGCCGCTGTTCTTGGGTATCTGAAGCGATCATTGCGCGGAAGTGAATCAATTTTTCGCGGTCAAAAAACATGTGTTCCGTGCGGCACAAGCCGATACCTTCCGCTCCGAAATCGAATGCTCGCCGGGCATCGGCGGGTTGATCGGCATTTGCGCGGACACTGAAGCCTTTAATCGCATTGCCGTCGGTGTCGGTTCGCATAGAGGCGTTGCGGACTTCATCGCACCAATCCAAAAAATTATGCAGACGGTCGGAGATTTCGGCATCGATGAGCGGCAGTTGTCCTTCATATACGCAGCCTGAAGAACCGTCTATCGTGATAAAATCGCCGCGCTGAAAGGCTTTGCCGTTTATAAACACTTCACTGTTGGAAAAAAGCACTTCCGAAGCGCCGCACACGCAGGGCGTTCCCATACCGCGGGCGACAACGGCCGCATGGCTGGTCATGCCGCCTGTTGCGGTTAAAATTCCTTCGGAAACAACCATACCCGTAATATCTTCGGGGCTGGTATCTTTGCGCACTAAAATAACCTTGTGCCCTTTTTGCACCCACGAATCGGCTTCATCGGCCGTGTATACAATTTGACCGCAGGCAGCTCCCGGAGAAGCGTTCAACCCTTTTGTAAGCGGTTTTGTTTCTTTAACCGCCTTGGGGTCGATTCGCGGATGCAAAAGCTGATCCAATTGGTCGGGAGCAACCCGCATCACCGCCGTTTTTTTATCGATGAGTTTTTCTTCAACCATATCGACGGCACAGCGTACGGCCGCTTGCCCCGTACGTTTACCGTTACGCGTTTGCAAAATAAAAAGCTTGCCCTGCTGGACGGTAAATTCCATATCCTGCATGTCGCGGTAATGATTTTCGAGGCGGTCGCGGATGGCGATAAGTTCGGCGTACACTTCTTTATTTTCGTTTGCAAGTTTTTCAATGGTTTCGGGCGTGCGGATACCGGCTACAACATCTTCGCCCTGAGCGTTCATCAAATATTCGCCGTAAAATTTGTTTTCTCCTGTAGAGGGGTCGCGGCTGAAACACACACCCGTACCCGAATCGTTTCCGAAATTGCCGAACACCATAGACTGAATATTGACCGCCGTTCCTGCAAGACCGCGGATATTGTTCAGTGCGCGGTATTTGATGGCACGGTCGTTCATCCACGAACCGAATACGGCATTGATTGCCCCCCACATTTGCTCAACCGGGTTTTGCGGAAAGTCTTTTCCCGTGTGTTTTTTGTAAATCTCCTTATAGCGCACCACCAATTTTTTTAAGTCGTCGGCGTCAAGGTCGGTGTCGAGTTTTACACCTTTGGAAACCTTAATATCGTCCAATGCATTTTCAAACCCTTCGGAAGGAACGCCCATT
>CAUTRX010000203.1:0-3400 GCA_963540775.1 uncultured Treponema sp.
AAAGAAATGCGCCGTGAACATGGAATGACTCAGAAACAGCTTGCAGAAAAACTGTCTACGAAAAAGAGTGTCATTTCGAGAATGGAAAATCATTCTGAAGATATAAGATTATCAACCCTTAAAAAAGCAGCCTCTGTATTTGGCAAGCAATTGAAGATTTCAATTTTGTAATTTCGTGTACGAAAAAAATCAAATGTCGCCGCCACTCATTTTAATTCGAGTTTACCGCCGGCAAACTCGCTGACAAAAAAGTTTCGGTTCGCAATTCCGAAGAATTGCTCACTTGTGAAAGATTAGTATACCGATACAATTTATTTTTGTGTTGGCACATAAAAGTGCGGCGGATGCGTGAATGACACGCAAAAAAATCTGCACAAGAGCGGAAACACGCGTTACAAATGGTATCATGTATTTCCGCATCGAGTTTTTTAAGCCGCGAAGAAATCGAAAGGCTGTAAAAAACCGTCACTGCTTAAAAAGGTACGGGGCGCTGTAACCTTTTGTGCGCAGGTTTTTTGTATATACATACATTAAACCTGTTCGGAAACTTCCGTTTCGGAACAGGTTACCTTAAAATGCGATGTTACGGAAGTTATGTCTATGAAAAACGCATATATAAACGCCCGAACGGATAGCAAACCGTCGCCGCACAAAACAAAAACGGCACTGCCCGCCGTGTGCGCCGCGCTGTTCGGCCTTTTTTTCTCCGCGGCGATTCCGATCGCAGCGATGACGCTGACCGCCGCTTGCGCCCTTGTGTTCGGCTCGTGTGCACACACCGCCGTTAAAAGCGAACAGCCCGACCCCGATTTTGTGGGCGACTTCGACCCCATTCGGCTCGAAGACGTCATGGCTTTGCGCAACTCCTTCGGAAAAATCAAGCCGGCGCAGCTTCGCATGTATTTTGTGCCGCGCACGAACATTGCGGAAGTGCATTTGCGCGACGGGGCAAACGCCTTTGTGCTGATGTTTGACCGATCCGCCCGCCAAACACTGCGGGAGGCGGTTTCTTTGTATGCGCAGGCCTACGAGCGCTACGGTTCGGGCGAGCATACGGCGATGGAAGTCCGCAAACCGACGGCAAAAAATGCATTTAACCGCGGCCCCCTGTCGGTTGCGTGGGGCGTTTTGAGCCCCGCACGAAGCGGCACCACGCATTTTAGGACAAACTACGAATTCCTCGAAAAAGGAAAACCGTATTTTTTGTTTACGGCCGAACCCGCCGACGACCGCGATGCTTCCGATGTGCAGTCTCCGGCTCTGAAGTTGTATTTTTCGCCCTCGCAGTTGGAAACCCTGCTTGCGGTTATAGACGAGCAGGCCTTACGCAGCGAAGTCGATGCATTAAACGAAAAAGCCTTTACATTTTGACGTTTTTTAACAAAATGTAAAAAAAACACCCTCCAAACGTATTTTTTCCTTGACGGCAGCACAAAAGCGTGTTACTCTTTTAGAGTAAAATAAACCGTGTTATAAAAAAGCGTTGCTTTAATACGGTTTTGAATTTTTAAGGAGGGTTTTCTTAATATGAAAAAAGCTCTTGCAATTCTTCTTGCTTCGGCACTGGTCGGTTCCGTATTTGCGGCCGAACCCGCAGCCGAGCTGAAACTGGCTGAATTTACCGGAGACGCCGCTGTTGTTTTTAAAGCGGACATAAATACCGGTATGACGGGTTTTAAAAACGAAACATCGGGTAAAGTACAACTGAACCTGCTTAAAGGCGGCGACAAATCGACCACCGGCGACGGTATTTGGGGCGAACTCAAAATAAAGTTCGACGGTATGGAAATCGAAGCGAAAACAGACAAACAGTCTACTTTGAACGACAAAAAAGTTACGATAGAAGTTGCGCAAATTCACTTCGGCCCCGTGTATATGGGAATTAAGGAAGGCGGTATGGAGTACGGCGGCGATTACTGGTACCCCAATGCGCTCAATTACAAAGACGACAAAGATAAGCATTCCCGTAAGCCTTCAAAAGATTTCGGATATAACCAAGGGTTTTTAGTCGGTTATAAAATGGACGATTTGTTTAAAGTTGAAGTCGCTTTGCGCAGTAAAAAAGATGTTTCCAAAAAACTTGATAAACTTGAGCCAACTCTTGTAAAAAAAGATGCCGAAATAAAACTCGGTGAATATTACACGGCAGGTGCTACTGATGCCTTTTCTGATGCCACTGTTGTGGGTACTGTGGCTAATGGGAAAAAGAAGCTGAGTCAGGATTACATACTGTATAAGGCTGTTATGAAAGACGATAAAACCGAGTACTTGACCAACAAATATGCACTCGGTTTTTTTGCCGAAGCAAAGCCCATTAAAGACTTGCGCATTACTACCGGTTTGGCGTATGCGTTCGGCCGCGTAGACCGTGCAAATTGGCAGGAAAAGGAAAACGACAACAGACACGACATTTCGTTCTTCAGCGGTGCCGAATACAAACTGGGAATCGGCGAAAAGTACGCTTTGCGCCCCGTTGTTACCTATACGCTGGAAGCCGATGCCAAATACCTGCAAACGGGCAAAGAACTTCACGAAAACACGTATTTTTACGACAAGGATCTTAAAACCAGCTTTTTAGGTACCGGTATTCACTTCGGCTGGGGCGGCGAAAAAGACAATAATTCTCAGTTAAAATCCTTTTTCGGTAAAAAAGGCGTGTTGTTTTACAATACCGAGAAAGAAGATGACAAAAAATTGCTTCCGGGTGTAGGTTTATATGCCGGTTTTGATTTGGGGACAAAGACCAATTACAATTATGATAACCCGAAAACTGCTGCTGTAGAATCGGATGTTAAAACCGACAATAACATCGACAAAAACCTTCCCATTATGGTAACCTTCTTCTCCGGCGACCTCATAAAAGACTTAAAAGTTGCCGCAATCTTCGGGGTAAATGCCGCAAAAGACGCTTCCAAGTCTCCCGGCGGAGCTGCTCCCTTCGGATATGCTGCGGCAAAAGGTGCTTACGACACGGTTATCGGTGCGCGCGGTTTACAGTTCGGCGCGGCGGCAAGCTACGACGTAAAACTCGGCGATATAACAATCGTTCCCGCGTTCGGTGTTTTGTGGACACACGCCACTGTGAAGGGAGATTCTTCAAAGATTCCGGCATTCAAACCGGCTGAAGATGCGATAGACAACACCAGATATGATGCCGATGAAGTGCGTTTCGGTGCTTCGGTGGACGTAAAGGGTGTAATCCAAAATACAACGCTTTCGATGTTCTGGGAAAATGCCGCATATGGTAAAGGTGTTTCGAGTGCGGTTGCTTCTGCTGGTCTTAACGAAGATGTATACTACACCAATAATCACGGTCAACTCGGTGTAAAAGTAAAAATCGCGTTCTAATCTAAAACGGTTCAGCTTCGGGCAGGCGCTTCGCTTCCCGAAGTTGAGCACG
>CAUTRX010000204.1:0-3374 GCA_963540775.1 uncultured Treponema sp.
GAACACCATGTCGCCCACAGATTAATCATCGTTACTTTGTAATCTTTAAAGATGTCCTGTGTTACGGTCGTTCCGTCGAGACTGTTCGCCGAAAACGAAGTAAAGACGTTCTTCGTTTGATTGCCTGAAGAACTTGCCGTTCGGGAAACCGGCGGAAATACGAAAATGTTTTTTTTGAAATCTTGCAATTCTTTCATGAGCATATCCGCTTGCGATTTTTCAGTGTCGGAAAAATCGATTTTCGAATAATCGGTATTGCAGGCAAAATAATAGTCATTTCCGCCGACAGCGGCAATTTTTTCATACGTGCCGTAATTCTCTTTTATGTAGTCCAAGATGACGGCATCATCGCCCTGCGGTTCGGCGGCGGTTCTGCGGAATAAACATGCTGCAGGAAAAGCGTATTTTTCCGCTTCTTGGGCAACAGAAGCAAGCTGTTCCTGGCTGAGCGCTTGCGGATTGATTGATGCAAGTAAATCGTGCAGTTTGGCGGAATACAGGGTAAAAAAAGTAGCGCTTGTCGATTGAGGCAAGATTTCCAGCAGCCCTTCTTTATTCAATTCCCGCATAAGGTCGGAAGTAATAAAGCCGAAGCCGAATTCCTGATCCGTGTAAACATCTTCGCGGCTTCCCGGCGCTATTTTTTGTCCGCCGAGTGTGTACATTTTTTCGTCGTTGTATTTTTTGTTCGTTTTGGCGCCGAAAGAAAATACGCTGCAGCCGGATGCCGAAAAGACCAACAAAACGGCGTAAAATACGGCCGACTTTAATACTGAATGTTTTTTATTCATTGTTACCTCTTTACTAAAAAAATCTATTATATAAATTACGGATTTTTTGCGATGGTTACAAGCCGTTTAATAACTTGTCGGTATTTTGTAACTTTATTACACAGCTTGGCAGAAAGCGGATGTATCGGTTATAATGGCAGGACGCCGAATTTGTATTAACTCGGTTTAAAATCATTGCGGAGGAATCGTTATGGAATTGACTTGGAATAATTTGGATGCATTGGAATCTTTTAAAAAACTGCTTTCATTAAAATCGCAGGTTTCGTTGAAAAAGGTGCTGGATGCGCAACGGGCCGCTTCTTTTTGTGTTAAAGGGGCTGCGGGCTTACATTACAATTACGCTGCAAAACAAGTGAATGCGCAAATCCTTTCGGTTATGCAGGAAACGGCTGACGAAGCGCAATTGATTGAAAAGTTTAAAGCGCTGTACGAGGGCGCCGTTATAAACACGGGTGAAAAACGGAAGGTTATGCATCACATGCTGCGCGGCCAATTGGGAAAAGACGTGTTTTACGAAACGGCTTCGGGAACAAAAAACGCCCGTGAATTTTACGAGGCGCAGCGAAGCGCAATTGCCGATTTTGCGCGAAACGTACACGACGGTAAAATCCTTAACGAAAAGGGCGAACGGTTTCAAAGTGCCGTACAAATCGGAATCGGCGGTTCGGATTTGGGGCCGCGCGCAATTTATCTTGCCCTCGAAGAATGGGCAAAAACGCACGGTACTTTAAAGATGAATGCGCGTTTTATTTCGAATGTGGATCCCGACGATGCCGCACAAGTACTCAATACGGCAGGAGATATATCGCGTACGCTTTTTATTTTGGTATCCAAGTCGGGAACCACGCAGGAAACGTTGGCGAATGAGTTACTGGTAAAGGATTTTCTAAAAAAGGCAGGCTTGGATTCGTCAAAGCACATGATTGCCGTAACCTCCGAAACAAGTCCTTTGGCAAACAATCCCTCGTATCTTGCTTCTTTTTACATAGACGATTTTATCGGCGGTCGCTATTCTTCGACATCGGCGGTCGGCGCTGCGGTGTTGTCGCTTGCATTCGGCCCGGAGGTTTTTGAAGCCTTTTTGAGAGGCGCTCACGAACAGGATAAAAACGCCTGTGAAAAAGAAATCGTTAAAAATACGGCAATGCTCGATGCCCTTATCGGCATGTATGAGCGCAATGTGCAAGGCTATCCGGTAACCGCCGTTTTACCTTACAGTCAAGCGCTCAGCCGTTTCCCCGCCCATTTGCAGCAGGCGGATATGGAATCCAACGGCAAAAGCGTCAACCGTGTAGGTGAAAGTATTCGCTACGCAACGGGGCCGGTCGTTTTCGGAGAACCGGGAACAAACGGCCAGCATTCGTTTTACCAGCTGCTGCATCAGGGAACGGATATTATTCCTTTGCAGTTTATAGGTTTTTTGCGCAGTCAAAGCGGCACCGATATCGTCGTTGACGGTTCGACAAGTCAAAAAAAATTGTGTGCGAATCTTGCCGCGCAAATAGCCGCTTTTGCATTGGGAAAAGACGACGAAAACCCCGCCAAAGTTTTTTCCGGTGAGCGTCCTTCAAGCCTTATCTATGCGGAAGAATTGACCCCCGAAGCTTTGGGCGCGCTTCTTTCCCACTACGAAAACAAAATCATGTTTCAGGGCTTTTTATGGAATATCAACAGCTTCGATCAGGAAGGGGTGCAGCTGGGTAAAGTGCTTACTAAAAAAGTGCTTGCAGGACAAAGCGAAGGCGCTCTTAAAGTATTTGCCTCCCTTTTGGGTGTGTAAAGCGGTAGAAGAGTTGAAACGGCAGGCACAGCTCTACGGTGGTACGGAAGTATAATGTTTGAAAACGGCGCAAAGTCTGCATTGCGGACTTTGCGCATACGTCCGTTGCGCACCTCGATAGCATAATTACGCAGTGACCGTCAGCATAATGCGGGACACTCCCACACGGTAATGTATATATCGCTATAAGCAAAGCTTTTTATGCTGTCAAGTTTTTGATGTTCTTTTTTTACTCGTTTTAGTTAAAAAATGCGCGAAAAAACACTTTGCAAAAGCTGCAAAGTGTGGTATACTTGCCGTATGAAAATCAAAAAGCGGCGCTTCGGTGTTTTGTGCGACGGAACCAAGGTTACGCTCTTTACCGTGGACAACGGTTCTATGATTTTTTCGGTAACCGATTACGGCTGCATTATTACACATCTTGCGGTATCCGATAAAAAGGGGAACCTTTCCGATGTTGTACTCGGCTATTCAACGCTTGAAGGATATATCGGCGACACAAAAACCTATTTCGGCGCCTGCGTAGGCCGCTATGCAAACCGTATTGCAAACGCATGTTTTACCTTAAACGGTACTGAATACCGTTTGGATGCAAATGACGGAACGTCCTGTTTGCACGGCGGCTTTAATGGCTATAACCGCACGGTGTGGAAATCGAAAGCATTCCGCAAAGACGGGGAAATCGGTGTACGGTTTTCGCGCACCAGTCCCGACGGCGAGCAGGGCTTTCCGGGTAAGCTTAAAATTGAAGTTGAATATGCGCTTACTTTGTCGAATGAATTGGTTTTCCGTTATAAGGCCGT
>CAUTRX010000205.1:0-3371 GCA_963540775.1 uncultured Treponema sp.
TTTTATCATTTTGAGGAATTTCGGTATTCGTATCGGCAGAAAAAACGGAAAAAGATTCTTCAGCACATTGTCATACTGCCGAAACTGTGTTATAATCGAAAAAATGAATGCGGAAGAAATGAGAAGTTTGGCATTCGGTTTGCAAAAAGACGGAACCGTAGAACTTGACAGATCAACCCTTGCCGACTTAAAAAAAACACCGATTGATGTTTTCGACAATGTGTATTTGGGCGAAATAAAGCCCGATGCGCTGGTATTGTGCATTGACATACGCAACTTCAGTAATTTTCTGTGTTCAAATGAAGAAAAAATAGTTTTTTCGCTTATTACATCTTTTACATCAAATTTTTTATCCTGCATAAATCAATTCGGTTGCGGCTGTTCGTACTATAAATTACTGGGAGACGGCGCCCTTGTCATTTGGGATAAAACCGAAGCGCGCAGTTTGAGCGAAGCGCTTATGGTTTTTGAAATGTATAACGAATTTACGCGCGAAGAATTATTTGCCCCGTATCCGGAACTCGGCTTGGGCGGCGCTTTGGTATCCGATGAAGTGTATAAATACGAAATTTCGGCCGAAACGGCGCTGCTGAAGTATCGGGATTATGTCGGTTACGGTATAAATCTTGCGTGCCGATTGCAAACGCTTGCCCCAAAATCGCAGCTTATCGTAAACGGTGCAATCGCAAAGCGCGACGCACTGATTACCGAAATAAAAGACACGCCCGAACTGAAAAAAGAGGCGGGGCGTCTAAAAGGTATAAAAACCGAAGACAAAGAAAACCTGTATTTTTATGTCGATATAAAGCCGGACAACACATTCGGCGTAAACCGTAACAATTATTGCAGCAGATAAACGGCGGCGCAGTAAGCCGCAGTAGTCGGCCTTTTTATATATTCCCTCTCAGATACATCCGATACCACTCTTGACAATAAAGCCTTTTTTATATATAAATTATTATATATAAGAGGGAAAATCACACACCCTCAAAATATCCGTACAGGAAGGAGTTTTTATGGCTATCATGAATTTTTCGGTACCGCGGCAAATTATCTACGGTGAAAACGCAATGGATCATTTGTCCAAATTAACGGGCAAAAGAGCCGCTATCGTCACCGGCGGAAGCTCGATGAAAAAATTCGGTTTTTTGGATAAGGCTGTGGAGCTTTTGAAAAAAGCCGGAATCGAATCGATTATCATCGACGGTGTCGAGCCGAACCCCTCGGTTAAAACCGTCGTGAACGGCGGCAAAAAGATGAGCGATTTCGGTCCCGATTGGATTGTCGCACTCGGCGGCGGTTCGGCGTTGGATGCGGCAAAAGTTATGTGGTGTTTTTACGAACATCCCAACCTTAAATTTGAAGACATTATCCCCGTCGGTGCAATGCCTCCCCTTCGCAACAAGGCAAAGATGATTTGCCTTCCTTCAACCAGCGGAACCGCAAGCGAAATTACGGCTTTTTCCGTCATTACCGACACCGACAATCACATTAAATACCCGATAGTCGCCGCGGACATGGTCCCGGATATCGCAATCCTCGATCCAGCTCTTCCCGCCTGCATGCCGCCGCACATCACCGCGAACACCGGTATGGACGTGTTTGCCCATTCTATCGAAGCCTTTGCTTCTACCGCGGCAACATCATTCACCGATCCTTATGCTATTGAAGCCCTGCGGCTCGTCATAGAATATCTTCCCGCTGCATACAAAAACGGCAAAGATATGACCGCCCGCGCACACATGCACAACGCATCCTGTCTTGCAGGTATGGCGTTTACAAACGCATCGTTGGGCTTGGTACACTCGCTCGCCCATAAAATCGGCGGGGAGTTCGGTGTTACGCACGGTTTGGCAAACGCAATTCTTATGCCCTACATTATCGACTTTAACCGCAAATTCTCGGATAAATACGATTTGGCGGAAAAAAGACTCGGCGTAAAAGACATTGCCGAAACCGTCCGTGAATTGAACAAAAAGCTCGACATCCCCTTGTGCTTTAAAGACTGCACGGAAGTCGACTTTAACGAAGAAAAGTTCAAAACGGTTTTGGATCGCATGAGCAAAAACGCGCACGCCGACCCCTGTACGCTGACCAACCCCGGAAAGCCCACTCCGGAAGACGTAAAGCTGATTTACGAATCCGCTTATTACGGAAAAAAGATTAACTAGAATAACAATCATCAAGGTACGGGACTGTCCGAAACTTAGTGTTTGGACAGTCCTTTTACTTTTAAACTCGCAGACTTACTTAAACCGGAGCGCTTACCGTAAAAGCAAGCGATTTTTGCGTCTTTTTTCCTTTTTTTTACGTTTTTTCGTCTCTTTTATTGTTTTTTGCTTGCGTTTTATTTAATTCCGTAATATAATCGAAAGGGAAGGAAAAAGAATATATGGTGATTCAGGAATTATCCGACAGAGAACACAGTATATTAAACCGTCTTATGGCGCAGGGGGCCGTGTCGGTCGCCGAATTGAGCGGCGAGCTGGACGTTTCGGAAGTTACGATCCGTTCCGATTTAAGCAGCTTGGAAGAACGAGGTCTTTTAAGCCGCACGCACGGAGGCGCCCTGCCCTCAATCCATCCGCACATCTTCCAGCGGCAAAATATGAATATTGAGGAAAAGCACTGCATTGCCCGTGCCGCCGCCGCTCTGGTGCGGGACGGAGATGCAATTATGATAGAAGCGGGCACCACCACTTCTTTACTGCCGCGCTATTTAACAGGTAAGCGCGATGTGCTGATTATTACCAATTCAATAGCCGCGTTTGAATCGGCAAAGTCGAACCCCGCTCTAAAAATCACCCTTGTTGGCGGCGAGTTCCGCAACAGCACGGATTCCTTTGTCGGCAGAATAGCACTGGATACCATACGCCGCTTTAACGTGCGTTACGCCTTTGCAGGCACCGACGGCTTCAGCGTAAAGTCGGGCATTACCACCCACTTGGTAGAAGGCGGCGATGTGATTACGGCAATGCGTGAACGGGCGGAAAAACTTGTCCTTATGGCCGATTCGTCAAAGTACGGAAAAAGCGGGGTCGTAACGATTTTACCGATGAGCGGCATAGATATTTTAGTTACCGACGGCGGTCTTAAACCGCAGGATAAAACGGAGTTGGAACAAGTTCCCTTGCACCTTATTACGTGCGAAGGGTAAAACAGTATAGGGAGGATAACGCAAGGCGAAACGCTGAGATGGCGCATTCCGTTTTGCGTTCCGAGTTTGCGTTGCAAACTCGCCTGTTATTTTGTGCGCTCGACGCGCACGCTAAAAACTTTTTCGGAAGCTCAAGCTTTCTGCAAAAGTTTTTATAGGAGGAGCGATAAAAAGCGCCGTCTGAAATGTCGCCGACACTTTTTATGCCGAGTTT
>CAUTRX010000206.1:0-3363 GCA_963540775.1 uncultured Treponema sp.
TTGTGTTTTTGGGATAACTGCGCGTATTTTCGGCAGGACTTTCAAAATACACGGCATGAGAGCGTTTTTTTAAGCTGATAAAACGGTGCTTTGCTTGTTCTATATTCGCACCGCCGGGACATTCTTTCATATATTGGTAATAGCAAAAAACGGCTATGTCGGGCTTGCCCGTTTTTTCGTAGTATACCGCAATCGGATATATTTGCTCAGGCGAATCGAACAGGGTATTTTTAAGCGTCAGCCGCGTCAAAATCTCATTTACGGTGCGCATACGGGTTGCGAAAGTGCGGATCATTTTCATTGCCACCGGCGTGTTTTTTGCGATGAGCGCCGGATATTGTTCGCGCCGTACGGAAATCGCCACAACATCGGTTACGGCGACGGCGGATTCCACTTGGCTGTGAGCGGACATACACGGCACCGCCGCAACAAAGTCGCCCGGACCGAGTATTGAAGCGGTATCGGAAAGCGCTTCGCTTTGTCTGAATGTTCGGACTTTTCCGCTTTGTATAATAAAGAACCTGTCGTTCTCGGCTTTTCCTTCAACGAACAAATATGAGCCTTTTTTAAAATTAACGAATCCTAATTGTAACAACATTCCCCTCTTACCAAAACAACGCACGGAACCCCGATGAGGTTTTACTTTCCGCAAAAAATAATTTCACACTCAAGGGCAAAACCGGTTTTGTCTTTCACTTCAATTTGAATTTTTTGCACAAGTTCTTTTATATTGTCGGCAGAAGCATTTCCCGAATTAACTATAAAATTACCGTGCCACGGAGCAACCTGTGCGCCGCCGACACGCAAGCCGCGTAAGCCCGCTTCGTCGATAATACGGCCGGAAGGTTTACCGAACGCATGGTTGTTTTTAAACACACTGCCCGCCGACGGATAGCGGAAGTGTCCTTTGTCTTTGCGGTTTTGTATAAAAGCCGCACACTTATCTGCGACAACGCCGGCGTCTTCGGCATATACTCTAAAAGCTGCCGAAAGGATAATCGTATGCGCCAAAGGGCCGTCCGCCATAAAAGGTGATTTTTTGTATGCCCAATCCTTTCCGTTCAGTGTGTAACGTCTTTTTTCCGCTGCCGCTTCGCAGCAATTGCCGGATATTTGGGGGGCAAAAAGATAATCGGCATACGCAAGCACATCGCTTATCGATTTTTCGTAACAGCGGGCATTCATATACACCGCGCCGCCGACGGTTCCGGGAAGCCCTGCAAAGTTTTCAAGACCGCCGATCGCATTTTTGCGGCAAAATTCGGTTACGGTGTCGAAGGTACAGCCGGTATCACAGTACAAAAAGGTACCGTCATAGCCGATATCGTTCAGCAAAGCGGTACAAAGAGTGCATCCTGCAATTCCCTTATCGGAAACCACGACATTGGAACCGCCGCCCAAAATAAAAAGCGGCACCGCATGTACATTCAATTCACACAGCAAAAACAACACACTGCGTTCGTCCGCAGGTTGGACAAAAAGTTCGGCAGCTCCGCCCACTTTAAAAGTCGTATGCGTTTTCATAAGTTCGTTTAAGTGTACGGTTCCGCGAAAAGCAGCCGATGTATTGCACATTTCCGCTATTTTGCGTAAATTATTCATAGACGTTCAATATAGTACAAATTGAAGATAAAGAAAATACCGATGTATCGGGAGGCATCATGGCACTGCGTTTATTCAACACTATGGGACGAAAACTTGAAGATTTTATTCCCGTCGAACAGGGCAAATGCGGCTTTTACGGCTGCGGCCCGACCGTTTACAATTACGCGCATATCGGCAATTTGCGCGCATATGTTTTTTTGGACACACTCGACCGCGTGTTGCGTTTTTTGGGATATACGGTAAATCACGTTATGAACATTACCGACATCGGGCACTTAACGGGCGACACGGACAGCGGCGAAGATAAAATGCTCAAAACCGCCCGGGAGCGCGGACAATCGGTTTTGGAAACGGCCGATTTTTATACCGAAGCTTTTTTTAAAGACATTGCCGCACTGAATATCCGAAAACCCGATGTGGTGTGTAAGGCAACCGAACATATTCAGGATATGATTGACTTGATAAAACGCCTTGAGGCGAACGGTCACACGTATTTTTCGGGCGGCAATTTATATTTTGATGTTTCCACCTTTCCCGATTACGGAAAACTCGCACACATTAATTTGAACGATTTAAAAGCCGGAGCACGCATCGATGTGGATCAAAACAAACGCAATCCCTACGACTTTGTGCTGTGGTTTACCAAAAGCAAATTCGAAAATCAGGCTTTGGTGTGGGACTCTCCGTGGGGCACGGGGTATCCGGGCTGGCATATAGAATGTTCGGCTATGAGCATCAAATATTTGGGAGAACGATTCGACATTCACACGGGCGGCATCGATCATATTCCGATTCATCATACAAACGAAATAGCCCAGTCCGAAGGCGCTACGGGCAAAAAGTGGGTCAATTATTGGCTGCATAATGAATTTTTGGTGGTAGACAAAGAAAAAATGTCCAAGTCGTCGGGAGATTTTTTAACTTTGCAAAAACTGCTCGATTCGGGGTATGAAGCTCTCGATTACCGTTTTTTTCTTTTGGGCGGACACTACCGCAGCCAGCTTGCCTTTTCGTATGCGGCGATGGACAGCGCAAAAAACGCGCGTAAAGCTCTTATACAGCGTGCGGCAAAAGTTTTAAAGCGCTCTTTTGCCGAAGGGTTGACGCGTGAAAGAGCGGAAGCCTATGCGCTTTTTTCGGATAAAGACGCGCAGAATAACACTGCACCCGAAGAAGCGGATATGCAAAATGTAAGCGCCGAAGCGAAACAAAGCCTTGCCGCTTTTACGGACGCACTGGAAGACGATTTGGCAATTCCCCGCGCCCTTTCGCAACTGCAAACCGTCCTGAAAAATAAAAGCATATGCGCTTCGGAAGCTGTTTTATCTGCCGCCGTCATGGACAGAGTTTTGGGCTTACAGCTGATAAAAAGTGCTCTCGCCTTTTGCGACGAATCGGATAAAAAAGCGCAGGAGGTAAAAAGCGCTTCGGACAGTACCGGCGATGAAGAGATAGATGCGCTGGTCGCCGAACGTATTGAAGCAAAAAAACGGAAGAATTATGCGCGCGCCGATGAAATACGCGCCGCATTAAAAGAAAAGGGCATTATTTTGGAAGATACGCCGCAGGGAACAACATGGAAACGCGCGTAAAACTTAAAGCCGGATGTAACTTTTACGGGGGCAGCTTTGTTTGATAGACGGATAGAGGCAAAAGAAAATGCGCTTCACAGCACTGCAGTGCCTGTGTACGCGGCGCGCGAAGCCGATTTTCGTAAAGTTTACAATGCCGTTATGCCCCTTTTGTTTAAAGTATCGT
>CAUTRX010000207.1:0-3339 GCA_963540775.1 uncultured Treponema sp.
TTTCGGAAATATTTTTTTCAAGATCGTCCAAACCGGCAATCGCATAGGTGCCGAACAACGATTGCATGCGCAGGGGAATCAATCTGAAGGTACCGTTATACGAAAGCACCAGCGCAATAAGCGCGCTGCCCGTTGTGCCGTCATCGTTATTTGTCCAGCGGATTACGGGAATGCCGTATTTTCCGCTCAAGGCGTCAACTTCTTCTTTGGACGGTTTTACCGCAGTGTAGTGAATACGGTTCATGTTTGTGCGGTTTACTTCGGCAGCCGCTTCGCTGACGGCCGGTTCGATTGCGGAAAAGCCCTGTATGTCGAATGCGGCAAGTTCGTCGCTCAGGTAAAGCGTCAAATCAACCTGTCCTTTTAACCCTGCAAGAGCGCTCACCGCATTTATCATGGACGCTATTTTAGTTGTAAGCTTGTATTCCAATCCGTCGGGAGAAGTAATGCCGTCAACGGTTTCTATGCGGTCGGCATACGTGAGCACCAAGCCCATCCATACGTTTTTAAAGCCGACTTCGTTGTCTTTAACTTCCTGTATTTGAATTTGATTGAGCCGGTACGAGCGCGCCATGGATTGACTTTCGGGATTGTTCATGTCGAATACTTCCCACGAAAACCGATTATTTGCCGCACCCGCATATTCGCTTAACAGATCGCGCACATATTGGGCGGTATTGTTGTAAGAGGCGGGTAAATTGGGCGAAAAAAACACCTTTACCGAAAGCGGCTGCTCCAGCGTGCGCATAAGCTGTTTTGTCGACTGTGACAGTGAATAGGATTTGCTTTGTGTCATGTCTATGCGGAAAAAAGAACGTGCACCGACTAAATTCAACAGTACCAATGCGATAATAAAAAGCATAAAATCGCTTTGAGGCCCTTTAAGCCGCTGTAAAAAAGTTTTCATTATGCCGTCCTCCGCGAATCGACGGTTTTAACCGTCAAAGTTAAAAATAAAGCCGTTACGGATACAAAGTAGATAAGGTCGCGGCTGTCTATAATGCCCCTGCCGATTGAAGTAAAATGGGCGCTTGCCGAAATATACTGCAAAAAGCCGACAATGTGTCCGGGTAAAAACAGCAAAAACTGGTCGATAAGCGCCAAAAGCATACACACGGCAAAGGCGATAAAAAAGGCGACGATCTGATTTGCCGTCGAAGCCGAAGCGAACAAACCTGCGGCGCAAAAGGCGGCCGACAAAAAAAACGCACCTATATAGCCGCACACAAGCGGGCCGATTTCAAGATTGCCGAAAAAGGCCGCCGTAACCGCATATGCCAACGTCGGGGCAAGCATTACCAACGTAAAAATAAGGGCCGCTGCAAATTTACCGATAACCGCATCGATTGCGCTGACCGGCAAAGTCATGAGGGTTTCCAAGCTGCCGCTTTTACGCTCTTCGGCAAAAAGGCGCATGGTTACCGCCGGAATAAAAAAGGCAAAAAGTATCGGCAGTATTGCAAAAAATTGACGCAGTTCGGCGCGCTGTGCCAAAAAGAATATATTAAAAAATAAAAAGCCGGAAATAAGTAAAAACAACCCGATGACAATGTATGCAACCGCGCCGGTAAAATACGCGCCGAGCTCCCGTTTTATAATGGCAGATTTTGTATTCATGCGTCCGCTCCTGTAGTTAATGTTCGGAAAATATCTTCAAGGCTGTTGCGCTTAAGCGACAGTTCGTACAAAAGCCAGCCTTTTTCGACGGCGGTTTGAGCAATTTCGGGACGGATTTCGCGTCCGGCACTTACCGATATGCGCGCCCCGTAGGTACCGCTTTTATCCGTACCCGATTCCGCAGCTGAAACCTCGAATACTTCGACCGTTCCGCTGCCGCACAACGCTTCAAGTCCTTGCAGCAATTCCTGTTGCGAAGGGGCGCCCGCAATAATGCCGACCGATGCGCTGTTGTTGTAACGGCTGCGCAGTTCCGCCGTCGGACTGTCGGCGGCAATTTTACCGTGCGAAATAATGATGACCCTGTCGCACAGCATTTCGACTTCGCCTAAAATATGGGTGGATATGATAACCGTGCGGGTTTTTCCGAGTTCTTTAATTAAATTGCGCACTTCGCCGATTTGATTCGGATCCAAGCCGCTTGTCGGCTCGTCGAGAATAAGGATTTCAGGATCGTTCATAAGAGCGTGCGCCAAACCGACCCGTTGGCGGTAGCCGCGCGACAGTTCGGCAATGTTTTTGTGCATAACGTCGCTTAAACCGCAGGAGGCGCACAGTGCGCTTACCCGTTCGGCGGCGTTTACTCCCTGTATTGCCGCAACATAATTCAAATAGTCTTCGACTATCATGTCTCCGTACAGGGGGGCGGATTCGGGCATATAGCCTATTTTGCGTTTTGCGGCAATTTCGTCCGCAGTAATATCCTGTCCGTCAATCGTAATCGTTCCCGCATCCGCGGTAAGAAAACCGGTAATCATCCGCATTGTGGTTGTTTTTCCCGCCCCGTTCGGCCCCAGCAGGCCGACGATTTCTCCGGTACGAATGGAAAAACTTATATCGTCAACTGCGCGGAACGAACCGAAAGAACGGGAAACATGCGCCAGTTCAATCATAAAATCCTCCGGTAAAGAAAAATAAGAGTGTATATACCCTATTAAAATCAATCTGTTTTTTAAATGTAACAATTTTTGTCCATTTCGTAAAGACTCAGCCGGAACGTTTCAAGGCGGGACGTTCTTGCCGGGGCGGACACAAAGCTTAACATACCTCGACGCAAGAAGCGTTTCGGTATTGAACCCTTCTTTCAAATCGATTTTGTAAGGAAAAGCGGGCGTGAGCATTATGAGTAAAATTACGACGCTTCCATCCCTTCTATTAAAATGCTTTCCGTGTTATAATGTGTTAAACAATAATCCACAGGGAAGCGAGAAGCGCATGCCTGTGTGCAGGATTTGAAACAGGATGTTTTACGTACAGCATTCCACCCGCGCGAAAGCGCTTACCGAAATACGCGGAATCGTCTACAGCTACCCGTGCACGGCAAAAGCATAAGGGAGAGCTTCCCTCCCCGTGAAGGGAGACGCTCCCTCCGAACGAAGGGAACCGTTCCCTCACAGCGAAGGGAATGCCTAAACGCGGACTCAGCATTTCCGCCATCCGTGCCGGAACGTACCGCAGTGTTTGAACATATAAAACCAAGCCGTATGTTCACAGTGCGGGAAAAGAGGGGGATGGTTTGGAAGGGGGAGAAAAACCCTGCCCTGAACGGGGTGTCTCTCCCCCTTCCAAAAAATAAAACTATAAGGAGTTACACAATGAAACAAACGAAACGCTTTTCAATGCGCAACAAACTGCTGATTATCTTCGGTTTGTTGGTTTTGG
>CAUTRX010000208.1:0-3333 GCA_963540775.1 uncultured Treponema sp.
AACAAAGCGCTTTTCCGCCTTTTTTTACGGTATACGAGTTTTTATATCACGAAGCGCAGATTATATTCGCCGCCGAAAAAAAATCGCGCTTTACAGGCGATACGGAATTTACGGATACGCGCCGTAAAACGCTCAGCGCCCTTGACCGGGTTATTGTGCTGTGCGATTTGGAAACGCTTGCAGACAGAAAAATCGCTTCGCTTTCAAACGGGGAAAAAAGACGCACCGCTTTGGCGCGCAGCCTTTTAAGCGATCCGTCCGTTCTCGTCCTCGATGAACCCGCTTCGAGTTTAGACCCCAAACAAAGTGCCCATATGCGCGAACTTATTGCCGAGCTCGGCAAAACAAAAACCGTTTTATTTTCAACCCATCTTATTCACGAAATGCAAAATTTATGTGACAAAATCGTTATCTTGCACAAAGGACGTCTTGCCGCCGAAGGAACTGTGGCACAGTTGTGTGATCAAGCGGGAGTAAGCGGCCTGGAAAAAGCTTTTTTGCACATAACAGGTAGGGAGAGTTGATTTTCGTGCGTAATAAAACCTTTTTCCGTCTTTTGCAGCGTGATTTATTTTCTTTGGCGCTAAATCCGGCTTTATATATGAGCGGTATTTTTTTTGTGCTGTTTTGTTTTGTCAATTTTTTTATACTGCAGCGCTTTTTTATTCCCGCCTTTGCTTCAACCGATGTGCGCTCTTTTTTTTCGCCCATGCCTTTTTTGTCGATTTTATGTATTCCCGCTTTAACAATCGGTTCGTGGAGCGATTGTGATTTTTCCGACGTGCTTCCTGTTTCCTTTTTCGCGCGTGTGTTTTCCAAATGGCTTTCGGCACTTGCCTTTTTTTCGTTATTTTTGCTCGTGTCCGCGGCGATTCCGTTTGCCGCCTCTTTTTTCGGTACGGTTGAACCGACGCGCGTTTTAACGGGTTTTTGGGGCATATGCTGCGTTTTTTCGTCCCTTATCGCTTTAGGGCAATTCGTTTCTCTTACGCTGCGCTCAAAAGTGCCGGCTTTTTTTGTTTCGGCACTTTTATTTTCACTGAGCGCTTTTATACATTTAATACCTGCGGCCTTCGGTTCTAACAAAATAATCTTTGCCCTGTGCCGCTTTTTATCCTTTTCTCATCATTTTGATGCGGCTGGAAAGGGTATTGCAGACAGCCGCGATTTTTTGTTCTATCTTTGTCTTACGGGGGTATTTTTAAGCGCGAGTTCTTTTACGTTTGAAAAACGCATGTACGCCCCTCGTTGCGAAAATGTGTACAAAAAGGCTTTAACCGCAAAATATAAAGCCGTTTTTTTATTTTTTTTACTTTGTTTGTGGAACAGCCGCATTTTTTATGTTCGTGCCGATTTAACACCGAAACGCGTCTACAGTTTGTCGGAAGAAAGCAAACAAGCCTTATCCGTCTTGCAAAACCGTCTAACGATTTCGTACTACCTTTCTTCCGAGCTTGAAAGTCTGTATCCGCAGGTGCGCGACGTAAAAGAATTCCTGTATAATTATGCCGATGCATCCTCCCGCATTGCCGTGCGTATAGTGCGCGTAAAAACCGATGAAGAAAAACGTGCGGCGCTTGATGCCGGTGTGTTTCCGCACATTCTGCAAAGCGGCGCTTCAAACAGCTACGGCGGCATGAACACTCCCGCCGCTTCGCTGCCCGCCGAGTATTCAACGGAACATTCGGTTTACGCGGGGATTGTACTTGAATACGAAGAAAAACGCGCCGTTATTCCGTCGGTACTTACAGCCTTCGATGCGGAATTCAATATAGCCGATAAAATTCCGGTTTTGACGGGAAATACTCCCGAAAAACGGCGCCCCGTAACGGTACTTACGGCAAACGGCCTGCAGACGGAGGAAGATTACCCCTATCTTATTCCGTGGCTTGAAAATGCGGGATTCAGCGTAAACGTTATCGGCCCGTCGGCACTCGAACAATCCGATGCCGTCGTTTCCGTTTTGCCTCCGACCGTGCCGCTGTTACTTATCGGATCTTCGCATTTGGACAAAAGGCACTGCGAAATTTTAGATGTTTTTTTGGATTCGGGCGGTTCCATGCTCTGTGCAGTAAACGCGCATGAAGCCGATTTGAACACTTGGAAACTTTCAAAGTTGTCCGAAAATCCTTTTTTGTTTATGCTGGAAAAATACGGAATTTTCATTCAACCACCGATTGTTGCCGACCGAAATTGTGCGCGTATTAAAATGCTACGTCAAACCGGAACGGCAACCGGACACGGCGCCCCCCTTGATGCCTACGAGGAAATCGATTATCCGTTTTTTGTACGCATTTTTGAAACATCGGACAAAGTACATCCGTTGAGTAAAGCATTTTACGGTCTCGATTTGTTTTGGCCTTCACATATGGAAACGCTGCCGCTTCAAGCGCAGGATATGTCTATTTTGGCGCGTACAAGCGCCGCCTCCCGTTTACAGTTGCCGCTTACGCAATCGGAGAATGCGTACGACACCGATCCGTTTAGGGCTTCCGATTTTATGCCGAAAGAAAATTCCGAAACGAATTCGGGACGCTTATCACGTATACCCGGATTTGAAGCGGTTGCCGTGTGGCAAAATCAGTTCGGTGCGGCGATAGTTGCCGTTCCCGATCAATATTTTTTGTCGCGTATGGTTGAATATACCGGCGCGCTGTATAATTTTGATTTTACCGTTAACGCACTTTTGTGGCTTTCGGGTGAAAAAGCGTTGCTGTCGATAAAAAACCGCGCGGTTACCGATTACCGTGCCGCTGTGTCGGATACGGCGCATTTTGCGCGTACATTGCGGACAACGCTCGTTTTTCTATGTCTATGGTTTTTTGCAGCTTTCGGTGCATTATTTATCTGTGTATGCTTGTACCGCCGCGCTCTTCGGTATTGCAACCGGCAAACAGGATGTAACAAAACTTAAAAAAAAGGCGATGAGGATGTATAAAAAAATAAACGCCACGACAGTTTTACACATAGCATGTTGTATACTTTTTTGCACGGGAGTACTCGGTACCTTTTTTAAAAAAGACGGAAAGAATTTTACGGAAGTAAAAACCGCTCTTTTAAACCCCGCCGATACGGAAAAAGTAAACCGCATAGAAATTACAAATCCGCAGGGGGCTTTGTTACTGCATAAAAACGCCGCGGGCTTTTGGAGCGGTGAATTGTATTTTGATGAAAATCTGTTGACTTTTCCCGTAGAACGCGGACATATTGAATCTCTAATCAATGCGTCGGGAAGAATTCGGAAGATGTATAAAATTTCGGACGCGCCGATGGAGACTATTGTATCGTCCTCCTTTCGCGACACGGATGACGGCATTTTTACCCTTGAATTTG
>CAUTRX010000209.1:0-3314 GCA_963540775.1 uncultured Treponema sp.
TAAAAAAGGAAAGGTGTTTTTCCGCAAAAAAGTATGCCGGTTCTGTTCACAAAAAGCAAAAATCGATTACAAAGATCCCGATTCTTTGCGCCGTTTTATTACCGAACGGGGGAAAATTTTGCCGCGCCGTATCACCGGCACCTGCGCAAAACATCAGCGCAAACTCGCACTCGAAATTAAGCGTGCGCGTGCGCTTGCTTTACTGCCATACGTGGTAGACTAAAACTAAGGGTAATTCTCCCTTTCTTAAAAGAAGTTTTTACTGCCGGCTTCCAACTCCCGGAATGTAACGGCAGCAACCGTTTTTATGTATTGCACTTGTTTTATAGTGCATGGGGCTGTCTAAAACTGAAAACCTATCGGCTTTTTTGATGAGGAATGATTTATCATATTCGCACAAGCGTGTCCGTAAATAGGTTTTTAGACGGTTCCCTTAATTTTAAAGTGCGATGTTTTAAATTAGGTCATTGATGTACAAAAACTTGATTTAAACTCGCCGGGGATGGCGAAAAGAAACCGACGTTAGCGGCATCCCCTACCGGAGGAGCTTGAATATGAAAGTAATTTTAAATGAAGATGTAAAACATCTCGGCGAAGAAGGCGATATAAAAGACGTCGCCAAAGGATATGCCCGCAACTATTTATTCCCTCGGAATTTGGCAGTTCCTTGCAATTCGGTTACCCTTGCACATTTTGAAAGCCGCAAGGAAGAAATCGAACAGAAAAAGGCCGTTAAACGGCAAAATGCAGCCGGTTTAAAAGAACAGCTTGAAGCATTGACGCTTACAATTGTCATGCCGGCCGGTCCTAACGGCAAGCTGTACGGTGCGGTTACCAACCAAACAATTTCCGATGAGCTGCAGAAACTCGGCTTTGAAATTGAGCGGAAGCGTATTGAGCTTCCCGGCTTAACCTTTAAAAGCGTTGGAAATTATTCCGCTACGCTCAAATTATATGAATCCGCAGTTGCGACGATTCCGGTAGTGGTAGAAGCTCAACCCGAAGCTGATAAAACACCGGAAGTAAAACAGGAAAAACGTTCACGCCGCCACCGCGACGAGGCCGAAGCCGCTTCCGATGCACAAGCAGCAACCGGAGAAGCCCCTGCTGAGGAACCGCAAGAAAACGGAAAAACGGAAGAAACTGCCGAAGTGCAAGAATAATCCGTAGATTGCGGTTTTTGCACCCCATTGAATTACTGTAGGGGATGTCTCAAAAGTTAGTTACTTTTTCGGCATCCCCTCGAATAAGAATAAAAAGTTGCAGGGAAAACCGAATGTCGGATATGTTACAACAGATATCTTCATTAAAAGATAAGGTCCCGCCGAATAATACGGAAGCGGAACGGGCAATACTCGGTGCCGTTTTGCTTGAATCGGATGTTATCGGAACCATTCTGCAATATATCCGCGCAGAAAGTTTTTACACCCTCGCCCATCAAAAAATATTTCAAGCTGCCGTTGATCTCTACAATAAAGGACAACGTGTTGATATACTGGTTATCAGTGAGCATTTGCGGCAGGAAGGGCTTCTCGATTCCGTAGGCGGCACTGCTTATATTGCTTCATTGACCGATACCGTTCCAAGTACCGCGAATGTGGCTTACTATGCAAAAATTGTTCGTGATACAGCTATCCGCAGGTCTCTTTTAAGGGTCTCACACCGGATTTACGCCGATGTCTTTGACGAAACCGTCGCTTATTCTTCCGTATTGGAACAGGCGCAAAAAAATATTTTTGATTTAACCGATGCCGGACAGTCGGCGACCTTTCATACGCCGAAAGACATTATCCCCGAAGCGATCGAAACCATTGAGGCGCGATCAAAACACCGCGACGAGTTTTCCGGCATTCCTTCCGGTTTTGAATTTCTGGATACCATTACCAGCGGTTTTCAAAACTCGGAATTGATTATCATCGGAGCACGCCCTTCAATTGGAAAAACCGCACTGGCGCTTACCATTGCCGACTATATCGCAGTGGTGAAAAAAATTCCCGCCGCTTTCTTTTCGCTTGAAATGTCCAATATGCAGCTGATGCTCCGTCTTTTTTCGTTGGAATCGCGGGTTTCCTCCTCCAAAATACGGTCGGGAAATTTACAGCTGGCGGATTTTGCAAAAATTCAGGATGCGGCCGGACGGCTTTACGAAGCCCCGCTCTATATTGTTGATATGCCGAATATGAAGCTGCTCGATTTACGGGCGATGGCGCGCCAACTTTGTTTACAACAAGAAGTTAAAATCATTTTTATCGATTATCTCGGTCTTATCGCTTCGGAAAACAATGCCATTCCGCGCCATGAACGTTTTGCTGAAATTTCCCAATCACTTAAAAGTCTTGCCAGAGAGCTGAATATACCGGTCATTGCCCTCTCACAAGTAGGGCGTGATGCTGAAGGAACTGCACCGACGCTTGCAAATTTACGGGAGTCGGGCGCTATCGAGCAAGATGCCGATGTGGTTATGTTTTTACATCGGGATAAGCGCGAAAACCCCGATACCGAATTGATTGTTGCAAAGCAGCGCAACGGGCCGGTTGCGACCGTCAATCTTGAATTTATCAGCGAATGTACCCGCTTTGTGTCAAAGGGCAGGAACGAATAAAGCGCCGCCTCATTCGGATACTTTAAAGCGGCAGATATTCCTTCATAAGCTCAAATCGGCGGGTGAAATATTTTTTATCTTTTTCATTAAGCGTCTCCATCCATTCATGAGTAAAACGCTTTACTACCGGATATTCGGCTTCATTGTATTGCGTGATAAGTATGGGGTGCACCGAAAAACCTCCACTCCCCGCTTTGTTTCGTGTATATGTTAATTGCAGCAATACGGCATCTCCGGTATATTCCCGATAAAAAGTAGGATCATCATACCGCGTATGCCAACGTTGGCCGGAAATAAAATTCCCCATAGAATACATACAAAATACCTTACACGGCAGTGAATGTTTTGTGTTATCCGGGGTATCAGAAGTATCCGATGACTGCGGACGCTCAACGGTAATCGTTTCCCATGTTTGCATAACGTGCGGATGATGCGCCCAAATAATATCGACACCGCCCTCCCCCAGCTGTTTAAACCATGCTTTTTTTGCTTCCGAAACGGTCCGTACATATTCGGGTTCATTAAGATGAAGTCCCAGCACAAAAAGATCGCAAGGGTATGTAGCACGCGCTTCTTTAATAACGGAAAGCAGTGCGTCTCGGCCTTGTTTTGTTGGGGCACTGTAATAGAGCCGCTTCTTTGATGAATCATAAGAGTTCAAAAGCTCCGTAACTGCGCAGAATAGAATGTTCCATCCCTTGTAGGTAATTCT
>CAUTRX010000210.1:0-3293 GCA_963540775.1 uncultured Treponema sp.
ATAATCCCTATCAAAAGCGTGCGCGCGAATACAAAGAAAAGTCCGAAAAGGCTTTTAACGAAGGTGAATACGACCGCGCTGTCGAATATTCGATTTTGGCCGAAGAAAATGCGGATTTGTCGGAAGAATACGTAACCGAGATGCTGGCAAAATATGAAGCAAACAGCCGTATCATCTTTGCACGCAATGAAATTGCCCGGGCAAAGGGACTTAAGGCCGATGTGAATTATCCGAGCGCTTTCGATAAAGGACAAAAAGCTTTTGATAACGCCATGGTTGCCTACAGTTTGGAAAACTGGTCTACCGCGACGGTGTATGCACAGGAATGTATTGACGCACTTGAAGGTGTAAAAGCGGTTTCGGCTTTGCCGAAGTATTATATTGTAGCACCGTGGGAGGACTCGAAAGATTGTTATTGGAATATTTCGGCGGAACCCTACGTGTATAATAATCCGCTTTTATGGGAAAAACTGTATGAGGCAAATAAAGATATCATGCCCGATCCTTCAAATCCCAACCTTCTTCGTCCGGGAATGAAGCTGACAATTCCCAGTTTGAACGGTGAACTGCGCGAGGGGGTTTATTCTCCTTCAATTCAGTATGACACCTATGAGCCGAAAAAGTCTTCGAACGGAAAGAATTCGGCAAAACAGAGTCCGCACCGCTAGTCGTTCAGGTTTCGTCGTATTGACGAAATAAACACAGGGCGGTTGTCATAAGTGCATGTATGTACGGCGGCCGCCCTGCTTTTTTTAGCGCTTCATCGACGGGAATAACGTGTGTGCGTAAAAACTCGTCTTCGTCGGGATTTTTTATTCCCGTATCTTTAAGATGTTCCGCTGCAAAAAAATAAACCGTATTGCAAAACAGGGCGGGATTCGGATTTGCGGCACCCAAAAAAACGGGAGCGGGGCACTCAAAACCCGTTTCTTCTTTCAGTTCGCGTACAGCCGCTTTTTCGGGTTTTTCTCCCGCATCGATAACCCCTCCGGGAAACTCCATGCTTAACTGTGCCGCTCCGTGCCGCCATTGTTCTACAAATAAAAAACAGCGCTTGTCTATGCCCGCAAAACGCAGAGCTTCGTCTTTTTCAAAAACGGGAACCGTTATTACCCAATCGGGCGCATCTATCGTAATGAAGCTTTTTTCGGTTCCGCGCGGTGAAATCGATTTTTGACTGTTTACCGTAAAAATCGGTGTCCATCGGATATCGATATGCGGCGGTGTTGTTTTGTTTCGATTATGCATAAAATTAAAAAATCCCCTTTGACAAGTTTACCGTTTCGTTTTATGCTGTGTATGTAAGATGTATGTGCGGATACTCGTACAGCACAGACAGCAATTTTTGAACATCGGCATTGTGCGATTGTGTAATTTACGGTGCAGTGTACAAGGAAGAGCGCATTTGGTAAAGGGATTTTGTGCATTTTAACCCTGCGTGCGCCGGAATACCGGTAAGGGCTTGTTCCGAAACTCGTTTTTTGGGCAAGTTTGTCGATTTTAAAATCGGGGAATCAGCTCGGAAATTGAATTTCGGGGTATCCTGCGATTTAAGGAGGTGTTTTATGGCCGTTATCGCCATTTCCCGCCAAGTTGCGGCATGCGGAGACGAAATTGCGGCGGAGTTGGCTGCCGTATTGAATTATACGTTTATCGACCGCAAAAACATTGAGAGTAAAATAACGGCGCTGGGTTTTCCCGCCGATAAGCTCGAAAAATACGACGAGCGCAAACCCGGTTTTTTTGCTTCGCTTGCGAAAAACCGCGATGAATATTTGGATTATTTGCAAACCGCCGTTTTGGAGGCTGCCGCCGGCGGAAACTGTATTTTAATCGGGCGCGGTGCTTTTGCCGTGCTGGAAAGCGTGCCCAATCTTTTGGCGGTGCGCTTTGTTGCCCCTGATTCGGTACGGGTAAAACGACTGTGCACCGAATTCGGCTGGGATGAAAAACAAGCCGTTCAGCGTATTGAAGAAAGCGACACAAACCGCATCGGATTTCATAAAAGTTTTTTTAACCTTTCGGTTGAAGATCCTGCGCATTTTCATGTGGTGCTGAATACCGGCTTTTGCTCCGTGCACGGCGCCGCCTTTGTTTTGGCCGAAATGTGTAAAAAAATTATCACGGACGAGTGCGAACGGGAAGGAACGCAAAAAATTACCGATTTGTTGACGGCGCAGCATTTGGTTAATACACTGATTTTTGAACATAAGCTGAGTATCAATTTTTTGCGCGCCGTCGTCAGCGGATCGACAGTCACTTTACAAGGCGTTGCCGAATCTCCCATTGTCGCCGAAAAGGCACTTGCCGTCGCGGCGCACGTGCTGAAAGATAAAGAAATACGTTCAGGCATCAGTGTTGTACAGGATTTTAAAGCTTATTCCCAGTGAGCGGTGCTCTTGTTATTTTTCGCTTTATACGGTAGTCTTAACTGCCTTTACTTTAATACGGCTTAAGGAGTTATATATGAAAAAAATTATTATGTGTGTCGTTTGTGCCGTGCTTGTTTCGGCTCATTGTTTTGCGGAATTTGTTTTAATGCCTGCGGTGGGCTTTTCGAATTTTGCGTTGGACGGAAAAGCTTTTGACAGTTCCGGTTCGTCACGAGTCGATGTAAAAACGGCTTTAACCTCCTTCAACCTTTCGCTTGCTTTGGGTTCCGTTTCCGATGCGGGATTTACTTTTTTATGGGACAATAATCTTGCATTCGGAGGAAAACTCGAATCGGAAATTAAAAAAACTTCATATTCTTTTTCCGAGGAGATGAAGGGAGCTTTTTATGAAGGTAACCTGCTTTTCGGCTATACATTTAGAGGAATAAAAAATCTATATATAAATGCGGCCGCCGGTCTCGGAAGCGGGTTCGGGCTTTTAACGCCGAAAAAGGCGGAATATAAAATAGGAATGATGAGTGCGGGAATCCCTATTCAGTTGGGGGCGCAGTATTTTTTCACAAAAAACATCGGTGTGAATGTCAGTTTTCTCGATGTACCGAGCTTCGGTTTTATAATGACCCCGTTCGACATAGAAGGCTTAATAGAAGAACTGACTTCTTCACAGATAAGTTCCGCCGCCGCTTCATACGGAATCCCTTTAGCGCCCTCTCCTTCGCGAACGCAGTTTCAGGCGGGGTTTACAAATGTTTTTACGCTGAAAATAGGTCCCGTGTTTAAATTCTGACAAAGTATTTTGTTTTGCTGTTAATGTAAAGACCGCTTAAACACATGTTTACAGCGGTCTTTTTTTATGTTATACTTCCATAACATGAAAACGGCGGATGCATTCAGCGCGGT
>CAUTRX010000211.1:0-3281 GCA_963540775.1 uncultured Treponema sp.
CGATAAGAACAGCATACGCTTTTCGGGAAAGGTTTTCGATTTTAATTCACAGTGCTATAAAGACTATGATAAAACCTATGCTTTACCATAGGGCTGAAATTAATGTGAATACCGCCTCCAAACGGGACTTGTATCTCAGCCGCATAAGCATGCCGTAACATTTTTTCAAACCATTAAAGGAGTATGGAAAGTGAAAAAAGCAGGAATATTTTTTTTGCTGTTTATAGTATTTTGTTTGCTTGCGGCGGTTTACGGTATTATCCATGACCAAATTACCTATAGCATTTCCGAAGAATATTATTCGAAATTCAAATTTATTCAATTCAATATTCCCGATAATCTTCACAATCGCCTTGGTGCCGGGCTCGTCGGTGTATATGCAACGTGGTGGATGGGAATTGTTATCGGACTATTTTTAATTCCCATCGGGTTAATAATTCCCGGATGGAAAAACTATTTTTGGGGAATGATCAGAACAATAGGAATCGTAACAATTACCGCCTTGATTATAGGTTTAGGCGCTTTGCTCATCGGTTACATCGGATATGATCCCGAACAATTATATTTTAACATTCCTTCAAATATTTTAGAAATAAAAAGATTTTATTTATGCGGTCATATGCATAATTTCAGTTACGTCGGCGGTTTAATCGGCATCGCAGCCGGAATAGTATGGATAATCATAGAAAGAAAAACCGCCTATCGATGATTTCGATAATTTCATCGGTACGCTGTCTTTAGCACGTGAAGCAAAAGTAAAAACATAAATCATTTTCAGTACGGGAAAACCTGCACCGAATGTACTCATTTTATTTTTTAAGATAGGCTTCAAACCAATTGAATATTTCCGTCAGGCGGCGAACTCTCTGTTTGGGTTTTCCTACACGCGAAAGGTCGTGATTCGCTCCGTGAAATAAAACGAGTTTCGCTTCGCAGCCGTGATATTTTAGCGCGGTAAACATTTGGAAAGCGCACGCCTCAAAGCACCGGTAGTCCGCATCTCCTTGAATGAACAGCGTCGGGGTTTTACATTTATCCGCATATTTAATCGGGCTGTGATTCCACAATTTTTCAAAGCCGTTCCACGGAGTTGCTCCTCCGTTTTGGTCGGAGTTAAAATAATAGCCGATGTCGGTTGTGCCGAATTTGGAAATCCAGTTGGAAATGGAACGCTGAGAACATGCGGCGGCAAATCTGTCGGTGTGCCCGATTATCCAGTTTGTCATAAAGCCGCCGTAAGAACCGCCCATAACTCCGACTTTGGTTTTGTCTATGTCTTTAAAACGCTTCAAAACCTCGTCGGTAAGTTTCATAAGGTTTTCGTAATCCACCGTTCCGTATTTTCCGCGTATGTCGGCAAAGGCGCGGCCCCTTCCGTCCGCTCCGCGCGGGTTTGTGTAAAACACAAAATAGCCCTGCCCGGCGAAGTATTGAAGTTCATGATAAAAGACCGAACCGTAAACCGTTTTAGGTCCGCCGTGAATGCTGAGGATGGCGGGATATTTTGTGCCTGCTTTATAATTGAAAGGTTTAAGAACAAAGCCGTGCAAGTCGGTTTCTTCGTCTTTAAACCAAAATTCTTCAGGCTTAATTTTGGCGAGTTTTGCCGCATAGGAATTGTGCGAGGTAAGACATTTTTCCGCACCGTTTTCTATTTTGTAAATCTCCTGCAATTCCTGTTCGCGCAACCCGATAAATAAAACCGTATCTTTAAAAACGGCAAAGCTGTCCGTAGAGCCTTTTTGTGTACTGAGTTTTTCCAAAGTTCCGTTTTTATCGATTGTATTAAGATACGAAGAATCGTCTTCGGTAGTGATAAAATAATATTTTCCGTTTTGCACAAAGGTTTGAGTTCCTCCGCCGTAACGCACATCCGAGCCGACCGAATTCCATAAACTTTTATCGTAATCTTTAGGCGATAACAGCGTGGGACGGCCGCCGGATTTTTTTATTGTGTAAATATCCGCGTCCTGATTTACTCCGTATTTTTTTCCGTCGGAACCTGTAAAAAGAATTTCGCCTTCAAAAAATTTTGCATCCGCATAAGCAAACTTTTCACTTTGATTCAGCACGGAAGTTTTTTTTGTTTTGAGGTTTATTAAAACAAGTTCGTTATACAAGGGCATTTTATCTTTGTATGTGCTTTTAAGAAAAACCGCTTCTTTTGTTTCCTTATCCAAATCGAAAGATTCTACATTTGTAAACTCATCGGTCAAAGCCTCGCCTTTCATCGTTACTAAATTATACAGATACAATCTGCTGCGTTTGCGCGAGGTAAAGCCTGCGCCGTTTTGCCAAAAAGGAATTTCCTCCAAAACTTCACAGCTTTCCGCTTCTTTGTCTTTTTTTGCCCGCTCCGCCTTATTTTCGGAAAGCTTTTCAAATTCATCTTTTTTCCAGTCCATAATTACAAGGGCGTTTTTTTTATCGGTTAATTCCAACTTCAAAACCGGACAGGGAAATTCATAAGCGGGAACAGCTTCGCCGCCGTTTAAGGGCAGAGAATACACAAAGGTTTTTTCCGCATTCTTGGAATCCTTTTCTTTTTTTGTGCGGCGCGCGGAAAATAAAATACAATCCCCGCAAAACCCGAACAAACCCTCCACGCCTTCGGGAACAAAAACCTTTGACTTTCCGTTCTTTAAATCCAACACATACAAGGCTTTTTTGTACGTGTTTTCTTCCAAATCCATGCGCGAAACAATGTATACAGCCTTTTTTCCGTCTTCGGAAATTTTAAGTGCACTTAAGAATTCGTAGTTTTTAAAATCATCACGTTTAACAGTTTTCATACACACTCCTTGAAACTCTATCCGAAAAAAAGTATACCCGCATACATTTTTTTGCTCAATAGAATCATACCTGAAAACCACGGAAATCAGTTTTTGCCATTTTCATAGATTTTGAGGAGACATACTCTTATAGACACTTTTATAGGCTTGCAAAAACTCACATATAGATGTACTATGTATAAGCACACGAATTAATTATGCACACACAATACACACATTATTTATAAGGACGGTTTTATGGCAGACAAAAACATGGTAATGATTGACGGCAATACCGCCGCCGGTCATGTGGCTCACGCATTAAGTGAAGTAATTTCCATTTATCCCATTACGCCTTCAAGCCCTATGGGAGAAGTATCGGACGAGTATTCGGCAAAGGGCAAAAAAAACATTTGGGGCACGGTTCCCGATGTTGTGGAAATGCAGTCCGAAGCGGGTGCAGCCGGTGCCGTACACGGTGCCTTGACGACCGGTGCGTTAAGTACCACC
>CAUTRX010000212.1:0-3278 GCA_963540775.1 uncultured Treponema sp.
GCTTTTATTGATGAGTGTCATCGTCGCCGTATACGTGCCCGTTTTGCCGGTGTCCGCATCCCTCGCGCGTTTCATAATATCGTAGCCGCTCAAATCCTGCGCGGCGGCCGAAAACGCGCACGCACCGACTGCAAAAAGCAACATAAGGCCTACAACCGCCAGCACGATTATTACGGATTTTTTCATAGTACCTCCGAACTTGTCAATTCACTGTATAAAATACCGAAAAAGCGCATATAAATCAAATTCGGTTATGCCGTTGCCGTTTATCGTATCGTTTTTTTATGCTATTGTCAAACTGCAAAAAGCTTATCAGCCGTACGTTTCGGCAGTTTACCGATGGAGGAGCATATGCAATTTGTGTCTTTACAGGAGTGCGCACAAAATCCCTCGTGTTTGAACATATGGGGGCGCACGGGATATACCGAAGACGGAAACATCCGTTTGAATCCGCTGACGCTTTTTTGGACGGCAAGCGGTATCGAGTGTGCCGTAAAAGCGCGTTTTTTGTACGCCGAAATTGAATGTTCATACAAATGCTACCGCCCTTACATAAGCATATGGGTGGACGGTAAGCGCATTCGCCGCATTGCCCCCGAACAGGGACGCACACGCGTATGTATTTTCGATGCCGAAACGAATAGCCCGGCCGTAAAGCACATACGGATTCTAAAGGAATGTCAGGCGATGGCCGGCGACTCGCGCCACAGTGTTTGCATACACGGATTTGTAATAGATGATGAGGAAACCGTCTGCGATGTATTTGTCCCCCTGCCCCGCCGCCCGCTTTTTTTTGAATTTATCGGCGACAGTATTACCTGCGGCGAAGGTTTAGAAGACCCGATAGACGGAAAAGAGTGGAATCCCGCATGGCAGGGAACGCGCGGCCATGCGGCCTTACTGCTTTGCGAGCGCTTTAATGCGGACATTGCCGTTTTAGCGCAAAGCGGCTGGGGACTTTTATGCGGCTGGAACAATGACCCTGCCTGTACCGTTCCGCCGCTGTATCCCTATGTTTGCGCACTTGCAAAAGGAGCAAAAAACCGCGAAGCAGGGGCCGGAGCGGAGTGGGATTTTTCGCGCCGACAAACCGATGCGGTAATTGTCAATCTGGGCTCAAACGATGAATATGCGTTTTGCGCCGAGCCGTGGAGAGATCCCGTATCGGGAAAAGAATACAAATTATACGGAAAAGCCGACTATGCGCGCTTAAAGGCGGCCGCAAAAAGCTTTATCGGCGAAATCCGCCGGTACAATCCGCAAGCGCTGATTATCTGGTGCTACGGAATGTTTTTAACCGGCTGCATGGACTTGTTCCGAAGTGCCGTCGAAGAATACCGCAACGAGCACGGCGACGAACATGTGTGCTTTATCGAACTGTCCCCGATGAACGACATGACCGCGGGCGCGCAAAAACACCCCGGCCCGCTATGCCATAAAGAAGCGGCGGACTTGATAAGCGCGCGCTTATGCCAAACGGTGCAGCCGGCGCCGTTTACCCGGTCTTAACAAAAATGCTTTAAAAGACAAACGCAACCCCTGCACGGGCGCTTATCGTGTGACTGCCGCTGCCCGTATATGTGTACCCTGTCGATACAATCGGTACAAAGCACAGAGAACCGTGCGCTATGCGGGCGGCGATAATATCGGCGGCGCAGCTTATCCGTTCAAACGGCTTTACCGAATGCGCGTCGAACGGTGAAAACACGGCCGCCGACAAACGCAGTGAAAAATTTCCTGCAGTAATTCCTCCGGCCAAGCCTGTTTTAAATGCTCCTTCAAAAGGAACGAGAATACCGCTACGATGACCGAAAACCGCCTCTTCACTCAAACCGATAAACCCGCGTGAAAAGCTCAGTTCGGCCAAAGCGCCCGTTCCGAGCCCCGCTTCGCTGAACGTTCCCGTATCTTCCGTACCGAATGCATAGCGGATGATCCCCGCATAATGCAGGCGTCCAAAATGCGACCCCGCTTTTAGCGAAATACCCGCAATAGCGCGTGTTTTACGCTGTTCCGTAAAAACAATAGTGCCGGCAAGGGACAGTTCCGTGTTTTTCTTGAAAGGAACACGGCTGTAGCTGAGAAAAAGCGGCACGCTGACGGGTGCTCCGCCGGGCGGAACATCGATTCCGGCGGACACAAAGCTGTGCGATGCATTGCGCTCCATAAGACGTGCGGTAGGAACCGGCCCCGACGATATCCCCGCCATACCGCTCGGGGCAAATGCGCCGAATGCGGAAAAGTCGACACTGACTTGTATGTGCGCACTGAGTACGGGCGCATTATCCTGTGCAATCGCCGCACTTCCCGCACCCAAAGCGGCCGGCGGCAGCGAACGCGGCAATCGGTCATCCGCCGCAGGACGTACATCCTGCCACTGTTCGTGCGGCTGCACTTTCAAAACAACCGTATATACGCCTTCTTTTACGGTGCGGCCGCTGTCGTCTTTACCGTCCCACACACAATTTTGCTGCCAGCCGGTAAACGGTTTGAGTTGAATGCGGCGTACCGCAATACGCCGCTCATCATATATTTCGATAACACCGTCTCCGGGTGCCGACACCGAAAAAACAAAACTGCATAACCGATCATGGGGATTAAATCGATAAACCGACGCATAAAATGAAAATAAACTGAACAGCGACCGTTCAAAATGAAAATGCACGTCTGCAGCATTCGATGTGCCCGTATCTGTGCCGGAAACGAAAAACTCAACCGGAGCCGTTTCCCAGCCGAAGGTTTTGGCTTCCGCCGTATGAAAACCGGGCGCCAAGCCCCGCAAAGAAAAATGATTTTTTGAAATGCGCCGTATTGTCCCCTGCCGTTTTGCAAGAAAAGCGGAAATACGCTGCCCGTCGATGTACAAAATCATTTTGCCCGTATCGACGGCGTCCGTATCCGAAAGTTCCGACGGCTTATCCGTTGCGTATAACGGAGCCGTCAAAATACCGATTACAAAAAGGCGGCACAACAGCGCCGCAAGGTTTTTCATAACATCTTGAGTATAACACGGCACGCAACACACGGCAAGAAGTCCGACCTTATAGGGGCAAGAATTGTACTTCCTTGTTAAAATGTTTTCTTGGAGATAAGAGCTTCCGTTCGTAGAGTACAGACGGGTTTCCGTTCCGCGAAAAGGCTTCCGCGTTCGGGCACAAGTGCCCTCACTTGTGCAGAATTTTTCGCGGAATCGGAATCCGTCTGTACCGCAGGCAGAGATTTCTTTCCTCATCCCAAATAAATCCTTTTATCAATACCGGCACGAAGCCGGAAATGCT
>CAUTRX010000213.1:0-3271 GCA_963540775.1 uncultured Treponema sp.
CTATGAACACTATAGAATACGAAGATTTTGCAAAACTTGATATGCGCGCCGGAACAATCATTTCGTGCGAAAAAGTTGAAAACGCCGAAAAATTGTACAAAATCATGGTCGATGTCGGCGAAGCGCAACACAGACAAATCGTATCCAGTTTAGTCGATTACTACACGGCAGAAGAATTAGTCGGCAAGCGCATAATCGTTTTGGTAAACCTTAAACCGCGGAAAATGCGCGGCATAGAATCGCAAGGTATGCTGTTGTGCAGCGAAAGCGAAGACGGAGCAACATGCGTATTGCTTAAACCGGAAAAAGACGTAAAACCGGGAACGCCGGTTACTTGACCAAAATACCGCGGTTTTGATATACTGCTTCGGTATCGCGTAGGCTTGCGTATGCTTTGCCGTGCGGTACTGTTTCGGTGCCCGTAGTTCAGGGGTAGAGCGCCAGATTGTGGATCTGGTTGTCGAGGGTTCAAATCCCTTCAGGCACCCGAACAGTTTATCTGTTTTATGCGTTCGTAGCTCAGCCGGATAGAGCAACGGACTTCGAATCCGTAGGTCGCACGTTCGAACCGTGTCGGACGCAGCGTAAATATTCGTAACATGAAAATGTTCGGATTGAAGTAAAAAACGGATTATTACGGGCCATTAGCTCAGTTGGTAGAGCAACAGACTCTTAATCTGTGGGTCGCTGGTTCGAAGCCGGCATGGCTCAAAAAGCACTGTTCAAAAAGGTATGCTTTTCGAACAGTGCTTTTTTGTTTTTGAGCAAAAACGGTTGTCGCTTACTTTTTAGACACCCCCTTTTTATTCGTGCGGAGGGTTACCCGTCGTTTCTCGGCACCGCTCTGCATCGGGGTTGTTGATTAAAAAATCAATAAGCCGATTCTGTATGCCATACCCGATAAAATCAGGGAAAAGGCGATATAATAAAAGGCTATTGCAAGCGTCCATTTTTTGGAATGTGTTTCCTGTGCGGTCGCCGCCAAAGACATAAGACAGGGCATGTTAAAAAAGAAGGCAAAAAGAAAGGCTAACGCTTCGGGTTTCGATATAACCGCAAGCAATTCATTACCGAGTGCAAGGGTATCTACGGCTTTTCGCACTTCAACGGCCTGCCATATACCGGAAGAATTGAACAAGGAAGCAATCACACCGAGTGCCGTTTCTTTACCCATTGCCGAAGCGACAAAGGCCATAAACAACTGCCACGGCAGCCCGAAAAAACGCGTAACGGGTTCTATAAAAGTGCCGACTTTGTAAATAAAGCTGTTTGTTATATTGCCGTCACGCGTAAAAGAAAGTGCCCAAAAAACAATCGAAATCAATACGATAATGCTTAAAGCGCGTTTTAACACATCGCCCATTTTACTTAAAACCGATGAAAAAAGATTTTTCCAATGCGGCTTATGGTAGGGCGGCAGTTCCATTATCATACCGCTGCGGCTTTTTCCTTTGTAAAGGGATTTTTTAAAGAGCGTGTACGTAATAAAAAAATGCAAAAAAGCCGTCAAAAATAAAATTAAAATAATAAAAATCGATTGTTTTCCGAAAAAAGTTCCGCTTATTAAACCTACAACTCCCCATGTTGCACCGCACGGAACAACCCACGACAGAGCTATGGTCATAATCCGCTGTTCCCACGAATCTATAATCCGTGTTCCCGTTACCCCGCCGATATTGCAGCCGAAACTGACTAAAAAAGGCATAACGGCTTTTCCCTGCAAGCCGATTTTGGACATTGTGTCGTCAAATACATAGGATACGCGCGCCATATAGCCCACATTTTCCAAAAAGCCGAACACAAGGCTTACGCCGAATACAAAGCTTACCATTTGAAGCGCAAACCCGACCGCAGTCATAATCGCACCGCATACAAGCGATATCAATATCTCGGATGTTCCCAGTGCCGCCAAGGCTGCGGCTAAAAGTTTTGCAAACTGCGGGATTATAAAGCCGAATATACCCATAAGGGGAAATCCGATTAACATCGACGCTATAAGGCCTAAAATAATAATACCTATCGCCAGCGGTTTACCCCATCCTTTACTCGTCGCAAGAATGTCGAATTTACTGCGTGTAAAAGTGTGTTTGCTTTGGCTGACATTATTTTTTATAAGCATATCAATCCGCTCAAATTTACAGCTTCCCGTATCGACATTACCGTTTGTAACCTGCTCTAAAAGCTCTTTGATTTTTGCGGACTTTTCATTCGGCAGAGTCTTTTGTACAAGCGCCGTTACCGCCGCGTCTTTTTCGATAAGTTTTACGCTTATCCACGACTGCGAAAAAACTCCTATACCTTCAGCGGGAATACAATCTTTTATTTTTACGTAATAGTCGGCAAGGAGGTTGTTATACATATGATCGGAAAACGATTCGTTTAAAAAGGTTTTACCCGTAAACCCGTCCAAAAAAGCGAACAAGTCTTTATAAGAGGTTTTATCGGCGGCAACCAGAGGAATAACGGGAATGCCGAGTTCTTTTTCAAAGCCCGCTATATCGATTTTTTTTCCCTGATCTTCGGCAATATCCATCATATTCATAATCAATACGGCAGGAACACGTATACCGGCAAAGTCGGCAAGCATAAACAAACTGCGGTTAAGTTGAGATGCGTCCGCTATAATTGCAACCAAATCGGCTTTGCCGTTGGCAATATATTCACCGGTAATTATTTCTTCATCCGAATGTGCGGACAAGCCGTAGCTGCCGGGTAAATCGACAAGGGTATACTGCTTTGCGCCGTGCGTAAAATATCCTTCTTTTTTTTCTACGGTTTTTCCCGGCCAGTTTCCCACGTGCTGTTTTGCGCCGGTTAAGCCGTTAAACAGGGTCGATTTTCCGGAATTGGGCTGTCCCAGCAATGCAATGCGTATATGTTTCATATTCAAATTACCTCCGCACAAACTTTTTCAGCTTCTTTTCTGTTTAAGGCAATCAGTGTATCGCGGTTATAAAAAAGGATGGGCTGTTTTTTATTGTTTTGAATTATTTTAACTTCGCTTCCGATTGTTAAACCTATGGCGGTAATCCGACTTTGAAAACGGCTGTCGCCGTTGATTTCGGTAATCCGTGCAAAGGTATCGCTTTTTAATTGGCTGAGATTACACATATCGATTTCTCCTTATTACGCTGTACGGCCTTACATAATTGAATACAGAATGCGGCCTAAATGAACATATACTCATATAATACTAAGTTACGAAAAAGTCAAGGTTTAAAGCAGGCGTCAAAACCGCTCAAAAAAGGCTATTACCATAAGAGCTTGAAGG
>CAUTRX010000214.1:0-3262 GCA_963540775.1 uncultured Treponema sp.
CGCGGATAAAAACCGCACAAACGATTTTTCAATGCTCGACGTATTCAGCAGAATGTATGCCCCGACCGAATGGGTGGACGATTATTTTGCCGAAAACAAACACAAAAAGCCGCTCGTACAGTGCGAATTTATCCATGCAATGGGAAACGGGCCGGGCGATATAGAAGAGAACGTACTTCAAATTTTAAAATACGACGGTTTTTGCGGCGGTTTTACATGGGAGTGGTGCGATCATGCCGTGTACGGCGGAACAAGCGCAGACGGCAAACCCGTGTACCGCTACGGCGGAGATTTCGGCGAATTTCCTCACGACGGCAATTTTTGTATGGACGGGCTGGTTTATCCCGATCGCAGAGTACACACGGGGCTGCTCGAATATAAAAACTGCCTGCGTCCGATACGCTCGTATCAAAAAGACGGAAACACCTTTACGTTTGTATCGAACCTTGTTTTTACCGATGCCAACGACGTTATCGATATTGAGTACCGTATTGAACGGGACGGCAAAATCGTACAAAGCGGCATATTGAAAGACCTCACGTTTACGTGCGGCGAAAACGACAAACCCTGTGCCGAAGTCCGCCTTGCTCTTCCCGAGCGGGACGGAAACATAGACGTTCTTTTATTCACTTATCGCGCAAAATACAATACGGCCTTTTATCCTGCCGGCTACAGTCTCGGATTTGACGAACATATTTTAGCGGAAAAACCGGCTGCGCTCCCCGTTTTACAAAAAGGTGAACTTTCATGCCGCACAAACAGCCGCTATATAACCGTCAGTGCACAGGATTTTTGCTATGAATTCGATACGTATACGGGGCTTTTTTCCCGTATGACGTATAAAAACACCGCACTGATCGAAAAAAGCTGCGAATGGAATATATGGCGCGCTCCTACCGACAACGACCGCACTATCCGCCAAAAATGGGAAGAAACGGGCTACGACCGCCCCCGCACAAAAGTATACGCGGTACGCACGGAAACGCTGAGCGGCGGCGCTATCCGTATAGAAGCCGACTTATCCGTATCGGCGGTATTCATCCGCCCCATACTGCGGATTACGGAACAATGGACAATCGATGCGGACGGAATGCTGCATTTTAACATAAAAGCCTGCCGTGATACCGCATTGCCCTTTCTTCCGCGTTTCGGTATACGCTTTTTTATGCCGCGGCGCTTTGAACACTGCACCTATTTCGGGTACGGCCCGCACGAAAGCTACTGCGACAAGCATCGCGCATCTTCGCTCGGATTATACAAAACAACCGTCCGCGAACAGCATGAACCGTACATAAAGCCGCAGGAAAACTCATCGCATTGGGGCTGCCGTTTTGTGCGGCTGCACAGCGGACACACGGCCTTGATCGTCAACAGCATTCAGCCCTTTTCGTTCAATGTGTCGCATTACATCCAAGAGGAATTAACCGCAAAACAGCACGAACACGAGTTGGAACAAAGCCCATACACCGTTTTTTGTCTGGACGCCTGTATGAGCGGACTTGGTTCGGCAAGCTGCGGCCCCGAATTGAAAGAAATGTACCGGGTAAACAATGAACATATTGAATTTGAAGGGACGCTGAAGCCGTCAGCGGCGGATGTATAAAAAATACACATAAAAAAAGGCTGTCGTAAAAGCGGTTGCTTTTCGACAGCCCCTGCGCAATGAACGCAATACAAGTATGACACCGCGTTTCGATCGCCGTTATAAGCTTTGTTTAAGAACCTGAGCGTTGCGCATCATAAGGGAAACCCATGTTTCGCCCGCTTTAAAGTCATTTTTGGTTACATTGTGAACCGAATGCAGCTCCAAAACGTCCGGCTTTATCGACTGTCCGCTCGCTTTATATGCACCTTCGGCTATCGTTTTTGCAATTTTTTGATTGCTCAATTCAATACTGAATATTGCCCGCGTGCCTTTTTTCACCGTTTTGTCTATAAGACCTGCAATAGTGGCGGCATCCGCTTCGACGGCGGTGCTGCAGCCGCTGAAAGCCGCACTGTACGTTAAACCGTAATAATCGGCAAAATAACGCAAGGGAAAGCGGTCGCCCACAAGAATAAACTTATCGTGTGCATTTTCCACAACCGCCGAAATTGCGTTTGCGGTATTTTGTATTTGGCCGCAATAATCCGCCGCATTTTTTACAAACGAGTCGGCCTTTTTGCCGCCGCTTTTTTTCATATCGGCTTGTACAAGCGCATCCCGTATTGCTTCAACCATTTTTACCGCGTTGGCAGGCGACGTCCAAATATGCTCATCGGCTTCATGTTCGTGCTCATCCGATTCATGGTCGTGTCCGTCCCCTTTATGCTTGTGTTCGTGTCCATCGTGCGTATGTTTGTGTTTGTGCGAGTGATCGTCAGCTTTATGCGCATCATGGTCATGGTTGTGTTCCATTCCCTCTACGATTTCTTCTTCTACAAGATCGACGTAATCGCTCAAACGAACAACGGTTTTACCGCTCATATCCATGGATTCCAAAATATCGTGCACCCATTCATCGCTTTCGCCGCCGATATAAATAAAGACATCGGCATTTTGAATCGCTGCGATATCGGCGGGAGAAGGGTCAAACGAATGGATTTCCATACCCGGTTTAACCAGCATTTTCAGCGAAGCGTCGCTTTGCACGGCGGCCGACACCGCTTCGGAAACTTTTCCGCTTTTCGCATCGGGAGCGCCGTACATAACCGCACGCGTAAAATCGAAAACGGGAAAGATAGTCGTAACAACCGAAAGCTCTTTTCCGCTTTTTTTATCTTTGTCTTTCGTACCTGCGGCGAAAGACAAAACGGCACACATCAGCACAACCGCCGACATCAGTTTTTTCTTCATCATACATTTTCTCCGATAATTTTACCGCAGTCCGCACAAAGGCCGTAAAGTACCGTTCGGCTCGTATCCAAGACGAAGCGGTGATTTTCACGGATGTGCGAAACAAGCGTTTTAATTTGTGAACAGTCAAGATGAATCAATTTGCCGCAATCGGTACACTTGAGGTGGTAATGCTCACTGCACACGGAGGCTTCGGTTATATATTGATAGCATGCTTTATCACCGCTTCCCGTGCTGTACTTGCGAATGCACCCCTCCCGTTCAAGTTTGTCCAAAGTACGGTAAATTGTCGCAAGAGCAGGCGGTTTTACGCGGCTTTTTGCAGCGGCTTTATTCAAAGCATACAAAAGCTCTTCCGCAGTAAAGTGCCTGTCCCGTGCGTCTTTCAAAAAACGTACAATACATTCGCGCTGTTTTGTATTATAC
>CAUTRX010000215.1:0-3246 GCA_963540775.1 uncultured Treponema sp.
AGTGTACTATGCGGTGTTTTGTTACGGACCTATGTACGGCGCGCTTATGGCGTTTAAAGATTTTAACCCGCTTAAAGGTATTATGGGCAGTCCTTGGGTCGGTTTAATGCATTTTAAACAGCTGTTTGCCCTCGATAAATTCTACAATGTTTTTTGGAATACGCTGTCAATCAGTTTTACGCGGCTTTTATTCGGTTTTCCATTTCCCATAATTATTGCGCTTTTATTGAATGAAATTAAAAACAGCCGTGTGCGCAGCAGTATTCAAAAGTCAATTTACATACACAACTTTATTTCTTGGGTAGTGCTCGGCGGCATTATGGTTAATTTGTTGTCGGTGGAAAACGGGGCGGTAAACAGTTTACTTAAACTGTTCGGTGCAAAGCCGATAGCCTTTTTGAGCGATGAAAAATACTTTGTGCCGACAATGGTTGTTTCTATGATTTGGAAAACATTCGGCTATAATACCATAATTTATTTTGCCGCCCTTACGGGAATAGATTCTCAATTATATGAAGCGGCAAAGGTAGACGGCGCAGGACGCCTGCGTCAGCTTATTCACATAACGCTTCCGGGGATTATGCCCATTATTACCGTTATGTTTATTATCCGCATAGGAAACATAATGCAGGCGGGCTTTGAACAAGTGTTTGTGCTGTATCATCCGGGAGTGTACGGTACGGCGGATATTATAGATACTTATGTATACCGAATCGGTTTGCAGGAAGGAAAATTCGAATTTTCCGCTGCGGTCGGTTTATTTAAATCGCTTATAAACTTTGCGCTCATTGTTATTGCAAACCGCCTTGCCCGTATGGCAGGTGAAGAAGGGGTATACTGATGGCTTCAAAAATCAAACAATCTTTTGCAAGTTACCTTTTTGATGTCGTCAATGTTGTTTTTTTAATTGTTTTGGCGGCAAGCTGCATATACCCGTTTTGGGATACGCTTATCGTTTCGTTCAGTTCGTTAAAAGGCTATTTGGGCACCAGCGTTCATATATGGCCGAGCGAATGGTCTTTTGCAGGCTATGCGTATATGTTCGGCAATAAAGATTTATGGCTTTCGTATGCGAATTCGCTGTTTATAACGGTTGTGGGTACCTTTGTAAACGTCATCATCACGGTGATGACCGCTTACGTGCTTTCCAAAAAAAATCTAAAAGGGCATCGGGTGCTTACGTTTTTAGCCGTGTTTACGATGATGTTCAGCGGCGGAATTATTCCGACGTATATTATCGTAAAAGAAGTGCACCTTATCAATTCGCTGTGGGCGCTTATATTGCCGACGGCAATAACTACGTCGTATATGATAATAATGCGTAATTTCTTTTTCGGCATCCCCAAAGAGCTTGAAGAATCCGCCGTGATTGACGGATGTACCGAAGTCGGGGTTTTGTTCAAAATTATGCTGCCCGTATCTTTGCCCGGTGTGCTTACGATTGCGTTGTTTTATTCGGTCGATCACTGGAACGATTTTTTTAATGCGATAATGTATTTGAACGACCGATTTAAATGGCCGCTGCAATTGTTTTTGCGCTCCATGCTTTTTGAAAGCGATGCGGCATATTCGAGCGGGGGCGAAAGTTTGTTTTTGCTCGGGCAGCCGATGAAAATGTCTGCCGTTATAGCGGCGATTTTACCTATTATGCTTGTTTTTCCGTTTTTCCAAAAATACTTTACCAAGGGAATGCTGCTCGGAGCGGTAAAAGGATGAACGGATAAACATTGCAAGTCTGATTTAAGGAAAACCGCTAAGGTGGAAATTTTTAGCGGTTCCCATATTTTTATTTTGTAGGAGGAAAACTATGATACAGAAAAAATCGGTAAAAAAAGCGGTGCGCCTGTTGTGTGCGGTATCGCTGGTATGTGCTTTTTTGCTTGCCTTTGTAGGCTGCGGCGGCTCTTCCGGGGGCAAAAAAGGCACTGATGTGCAAATCAAATGGCTTACAACCGGAGATGCCGCGGCAAAGGTTATAAAAAGCGACGACCGGATTGTTGAGACAATCAACAAAAAATTGGGCATAAAACTTTCCGTGCAAGTGGTTCCCGAAAACAACACGGAAAAAGTAAACGTCATTATGGCTTCAGGCGATATGCCCGACATCGTAACCGGAGCATACGGAACTTCGGCAACTCAACAGTGGATAGACAAGGGCTTGGTTATACCCTTAAATGACTATTTTGCCGCCAATACCGATATAAAACAATGGAATGAAGGTATTTATTCGTGGGCAGCTATCGGCGGAAAATTTTACGGTGTTCCGTTTATCACCCAATACGAAGCGGCGAACCGACTCATCCTTATGAGGCAGGATTGGCTTGATAAATTGAATATGAGTTATCCGCGCACTTTGGATGAAATGAAAGCTGTGCTCACCGCGTTTACAAAAAACGATCCGGACGGCAACGGCAAAAACGATACCGTCGGCTTTACGGCTGCCCGCCCCGATGCGGTTGCAGGCACTACGCCGTTCGATTGGGTGTTTTTTGCATACGGTCAAAAATATGCCGACTATGCGCTCGATGCAAACGGTAATATTATTCCGTGGTTTGAGGACGCTTCGTTTATACCCGGTATGCATTATATATGCGATTTGTACCAAAGCGGCGTTGTCGACAACGAAATAATGCTTAACCAGCAGCCCAAGGCGGAAGAAAAACTGTATCAGGGTAGGGCGGGCGCCGCACTGCTTCCCTTGTTCCGCCACATTACGCGCCACGAAAACAATTTGCGTCAAATACATGCGGACGCTTCTCTTTGCTATGCATTGCCGCCTGCAGGCCCGAACGGCGATTTCGGGTTAAGCAGACAGGGAAAAACCGGCTTTTTTACCTGCGTTACCAGTTCTTGCAAAAATCCTGAAAAAGCCGCCGCTTTTATCAATTTTATGATTTCAAAAGAAGGCACCGATCTTTTGCGCTTGGGTATAGAAGGCGTTCACTACACAAAAGAAAACGGTAAAATCGTTTTTAACGAAGAAGAGCGCGCAAAAGATTCTTTTTCGCCCAACGGCTGGGCGCATGCGCTTGCATGGGGCAGCTTTTTTTGGCCGCTTGAAAGCTCGTATCTTCCGGCAACCGATCCGAACGCACCCCGTGCGCTTGAAACGGTTAAGCTTGCGACCGAAGCGCAACGCCCCAATCTTATAAAAACGATACCGCCCATTGAAATCGAAAAAAGCGGCGTTTTAAACGATATTTACATACAAGCGTTTTCCGATATGATTCAAAACAGAGTATCGGT
>CAUTRX010000216.1:0-3238 GCA_963540775.1 uncultured Treponema sp.
GTTGGCGTACGCAAGCCAAATACTGTTTTTTAAAAACGCCTGCTTGTAACTGTCCAATGTAAAGCCGACAACACGGAACAAAACTTCACCGTTTTCGACAAAATACGGTTTACTCAAGGACGCAATAAATACATAATACAGCGGATACAAAGCGAGCACCGCTATCAATATGCCGCAAGCATTCATTATATAATTGAATACAATTTCGCCCGTACTCAGTATCTTCGCGTCTCCGCCTGTTTTAATTTTTTTTCCCACAATGCACCTCTATAAAAACTGCACGCCGAATGCTTTCCGTTCAGGATCGGCTTTGCCGTAATTTTTCCAAAAGCGAACTACCACAACGAAGTTTCGCTGACGCGTTTACTGATTTTATTTGCAACGCTGACCAAAACAAGCGCAACGATAGCTTCAAATAAACCCGCCGCAGTCGCCAAACCGTAGTTACCGTTTTCGATACCGATACGGTATGAATAGGTACTGATTACATCGGCGACAGGGTACGTGGTCGGCTGATACAAAAGCAAAATGGATTCATAACCGACTTTTACCATTTTTCCGATATTCATAATAAACATGGTAATAACCGTAGGCAAAATACCGGGAACCGTTATATTGACTATGCGCTTCCATTTATTCGCACCGTCAACAATCGCCGCTTCGTACAATTGCGGATCTATACCCATAATTGCGGCAATATATACGATTGCATTAAAACCTGCGGTTTGCCACAAAGTCATCAGCGTATATATCAAGCGGAAATATTTTGGTTCTACCATAAAATAGACGGGCGCAAACCCCAGTTTTTTTATAAGCAGATTGACAATTCCGGTACTCGGAGAAAGAAAATTGACAACCATACCGCAGACAACGACGACGGAAATAAAATACGGCAAAAAGGTGGCCGTTTGCGTCAATTTTTTAATAAAAGCGCTTTTCATTTCCGTTATCGCGATGGCCAATGCAATCGGCACCGGAAAACAAATAACTATCTGCCACAAAGCGATCATGAGCGTATTTTTGACGGTACGCACAAAATCGGGGCCGCCGATAAATTCTTTAAAATTGGTAAATCCGACAAAGGTACTGCCGGCCAATCCCCTAAATACGTTGTACTCGTAAAAAGCGGTTATAAGACCGACCATCGGCTTATAGCAAAATAATATGTACCAAATAACTCCCGGCAAAAGCAAAAAATACAAATCCCGATCCTTTGCTATCCGGTGCCCTATGCTTTCTTTTTTCAATTGCCTGTTATTGTTCACGGCGGCGGCTCCCAGTTATGAAAGTTTATTTACAATAATTGTGGAACACAAAGCCGGATTTGTAAATCCTTATTTTTCTCCTTTTATCAACAATAGGCGTCAATACGTTATTTTACCCCTCTTTGCCCAACATTTGTTCCGCGTATACTTTCGGCGACACCCCGGTATATTTATTAAATACCCTGATAAAACTGGTAGCGCTGTTAAAGCCGACCAAACCGGCAAGGTCGGTTATTTTAATATGCGGATTGTCCGCAATCATTTGCTGTGCCCGTTCAATCCTGAATGCATTTAAATAATTTTTGAACGTATTGTTATTCAGCCGGGCAAACAACTTGCTGCAATATTTCGGCGTAATGTTAAATTCGTCGGATAAATCCTGCAGTGATATGTCGCGCTGAAAATTATTACAAATATAATTATGCATAAGGTGCAATATCTTGGTGTCGGTATCGGACGTGTTTTTACGTACCGCTGCGGCAATATCTTCGGCAATATTTTTTAATCGATAAAAGATTTTTTCATCGGGATATCCTGCATACAGCGCAGCCCAATCAACCGCTTTGCCGTATAATTCTTCGGGAGTCGATTTTAATTCCTGCAAAGCGCGTATGAGAGTACCGCACAGCGCATACAGCAAATTCTGACGGGCGGCAAACGGAACGGAAGCGTTACGAAGATTTTTTTGTATAACTTCGTCAAAGCAATCGGACACTCCGCTGCCGCCGCCTATAATGAGCGCAAGAAGTTTTTTTTCGGTTTCCAGCGGATAATCATACGAAGCGGAGGCGGCAAAGGTAACGGTATCGGTAGTCAAAATACTCGCGTATGGCTGAGTGTGCCGAAATTCCGATATAAAACGGGCTTGTTTAAAAGCATCCTGCAAAGCTGCTTTGCCCGAAACGGCATCACTTAAAGCGGCTTGAATTTTAATCGACGCCGAATCGCAAGAATCTTGTAATTTTGCTAAAAAATCGTTCAAGCTTTTTTTCGCCCTGTCCGCATTTTCGCAGCGAAGTATTAGCGCAAATTCTTCTATGCCGTACTGAATGTATTGAAAAGCGCCGTTTTCGATGGCACACGCTTCGGCAAAAAGCTGAATGTACGGTCTGCGGTCAATTTCGTATACGCCCGTTTCGTTTGTCAACAATACCGATGCGACAAAAAACGTGTCCGTATTTTCCCGCTCCCGTTCCGGCACCAAGCCTTCAAGCAAACCGCGGTTATATTGTTGAAGAGTTAAGGCCTCGTTTTCTTTTATTACTTTTTGAAGTTCTTGCGAAAGCAATTCCAATTTGCCGCTGTTATTCCGCAGTATTTCAAATTCATCCAGCGGTGTTTTCCGTTTTGTTTCACCGCCGTCATGCACGGCGCACATTGGACGGGACGGGGCAAAACCGTATATAATTTCGCCTAAAGGAGCGTACAGACGGCGTGCAATCCGTTTTGCGGCACGTATACAGGCGGTGAAAATAAACAGCGAAAAAACAACTATTACGGCAAAAAGTCCTATACGGATATCGGTATGTTTACGGAATTCAACCTGAAGACTCCATGACGGTGTATGAAGTGGAAACGTATAGCGTACATATTTTGCGGTATTTTCGTGTTCACTTTCGTTTTTTTTCGCCGGATTCGCGCATATAGCTATGTTACGCGGACCGTAAATATAAAAATTTTCATTTTTTAAGGGAAGCAGCAAAGGAGCCGCAAACACTTTAAAAATCACAAATGTTGTCTGGGTTTTCCATTGCTGTTTGCGCATAAAATATAATTCCCGAAGCTGTCCGTCCGCACCGTAAACGGGAATTACGGCTGTTTCGTTTGAATCCTGCAGCCGCATACATATATCTTTTATGTCCGTATCGGACAACGATGTTTCATTTTGCGTATACCATTTAAACGGCCCCGATCCCAAAGCGGAAAGCGTCATGGTACCGTAGCGTTCTCCGACAACCGCGACTTCATAGGCC
>CAUTRX010000217.1:0-3205 GCA_963540775.1 uncultured Treponema sp.
GCGGCAAACAGGTTGCTTTTTTGGCGCCGACAACCATCCTCGCCGAGCAGCATTACGAAACGTGCACCGAACGTTTTGAAAATTTTCCCGTACGCATTGCCCATATGTCACGTTTCGTGTCGAAAGCGGAACAAACAAAGATTCTGAAGGCGCTTGCTGCAGGCGAAATCGACATTTTAATCGGTACGCACCGCATTATTCAAAAAGACGTGCATTTTAAAGATTTGGGGCTGATGATTATCGATGAAGAACAACGTTTCGGCGTAAAAGATAAAGAACGTTTAAAACAGCTACGTGCTAATGTCGATGCTTTGGCAATGAGTGCAACGCCGATTCCGCGTACTTTGCACATGAGCCTTTTAAAAATCCGTGATATGAGCCTTTTAAAAACGCCGCCGCAAAACCGCCAAGCTATCGAAACCGTTATCGATGCGTACGACGAACAGCGCGTTGCCGAAGCCATACGCCGCGAAGCAGAGCGGGGAGGACAGGTGTTTTATCTTCACAACCGTGTTGAAAGCCTTGAAGAAGTGCGCATAAGGCTTCAGCAGGCCGTCCCCGAAATGCTTATCGACACCGCACACGGCAGAATGTCCGCCGGAGAACTTGACGATATTTTCCGCCGTTTTAAGGCAGGCGGCTTTCATGTATTGATTGCCACGACCATCATCGAAAACGGCATCGATATTCCGAATGTCAATACCATCATCATCGACCGCGCCGATATGTACGGCGTATCACAGCTGTACCAGCTGAGGGGGCGGGTAGGGCGTAGCGACCGCAAAGCATATGCCTATCTTTTATATCCTGAAAACCGCGCCTTAAGCGAAGTTGCAATGAAGCGGTTGCAAGTGATAAGCGACTTTACCGAATTGGGAAGCGGTTTTAAAATCGCAATGAAAGATATGGAAATCCGCGGCGCAGGCAGCCTTTTGGGACGCGACCAATCGGGCGATGTGTATTCGGTCGGTTTTGATCTTTATCTGCGTCTTTTGGAAGAAGCCGTACGCCGCCTCAGCGACGAAAACTACACCGAACAGGAAGACGTTCTTCTCGAACTTGAGTACACGGGCTTTATTCCCGACAGCTATATTTCCAATGCGCAAATCAAAATGGAAGTATATAAAAAGATTGCCGCCGCTTCAAGTTCGGCCACCAGCGAAGATGAAGCGGCCCTCATTTATGCCGAATTGGAAGACCGCTTCGGCCCCGTTCCGGGGTATGTATCGAGCCTACTCGCCTTAGCGGAAATAAAAATCATGTGCCGTAAATTATCGATTTCTTCGCTCAAAGAGCGAAACGGAGCCGCTGCAATCGAATTTTCGCGCGTATCCGATATTTCGGTCGAAAAAGTGCTGCGCCTTATAAAAGAAAGCGCAGGCCGCGTCACACTGGACGCACATAAGCCCAATATATTGATTCTACACACCGGTAAAATCGGTTTACAGGAAAAAAGCGAATTTATCAAAGAAAAACTTGAAGCTTTAAGCGGTTGATTTTCCGTACAGGTAAATCGACAACCTTACCGAAGAAAAGTGGAGGTTTTATACACACAATCATTACAATGACGTATACAAAAAGGCATGCCTGTTGTATACGATGTGTTATAATGTACACAAAATCGTACATTGTCTATATCACATTGCAATGAGGTATCTATACTTTTACGCTGATATAAGATACAATACCGTTGGGAGATATTATGATCAAAGCTTTGATTTTGGATTACGGAAATGTTATTTCAAAAACGAATACGGGTGATTGTGCAGACGAAATGGAGCGAATGAGCGGCGTTCCGGCCGATGTATTCCGTGCTGTGTATGCAAAGTACCGTTTCGACTTCGACCGCGGTATTATAAACGGTGCCGAAATGTACCGCCGCTTACTGGAAGGGGCGGGGTATACAAAGGCTGCATCCGACCGTCTTTTACTCGATAAAATCGCCCGTCTTGACTTGGAAAGCTGGAAAGACATTCACAGTGATGTAAGCGATTGGGCGCTCGACATCCAAAAATCGGGTTATAAACTCGGTATTTTATCCAATATGCCGTACGAGTTTTTGGATTTATACGAAAAACACATTCCGCCCTTTGTTCGTGCCGATTATGCCTGTTTTTCGTGCCGCCTAAAATTGATAAAGCCCGAGCGCGCGATTTACGAAAATTGCCTTACCGGTTTGGATATAAAACCGCAGGAAGCCGTATTTTTCGATGACGTACGGGAAAATGTAGACGCAGCACTCGAAATCGGCCTAAACGCCTTTGTCTGGACAGGCTTGGAACAGGGAAAAAAAGACTGGGAACGCTGCATAGCCGAGAACGCGTAACGCAAGCACAAAATTAAGTAGAGGTGCGCGCTCCCGAGCATGCTTTTTTTCGGCGGATTTAATTAAAAAACTTTTGCTTTACTAAAACTCCGGCTGTAATGCCCGCCGCTATCAAAGCTATAATCAGCCAAAGCGGCATTCCCTGTCCCGGTATCTTGTTATTTACGGCTTCGCTGTGGATCGTAAAACCCGAGCCGGGAGCAGGACCGTTTTTGACAACCTTGTGGCCGGGGCCTCCGTCAAATACGAGATAATAGGGTTCTGCAGGAATTCGTATCGTTAATTGGCTTATTTCCGGAAATTTGAGTTGATCGATAACCCTGTTATCGAATTTACTTTTTACGAAAAGTGTCATACCTCCCGCATCCTGGCCGTTTGAAAAACCCGCTTTTACATAGACCCATTCGTCATCGCTGTCCTCGATAATGAGAAGCGGTGTGTGCGCGAATAAGGGCGCAAGTATTGTAAAAAATAAAAAAAGTATAAAGATACGTTTCATACAAACAGTCCTTTTTAGGTAAGGCGTCTCCAAAAACAAACCGGGTTTTAGGGGCCGCCGTATCTTTTATTCCGATTTTTTTAACACTTTGACTAATTTAAACGACCATAATACAGCAACAAGGGCTGCGGGAACCTGTACCAAAAAAGTTGCAGTTCCGTTCATAAAATCCCCCTGTGACGCGTGCATAATTGCGTGTAAACCGTTTAATACAAGGGAAATTAAACCGATAATCGCAATAAACTGCCAGCCGTTTTTTGATTTGAATATATATGAAAACAGGGCAGGTAAGAGTGTAAAAACCGTGAAAAAAATCATCATCGCAATAGATGCGGGCTGATTCATCATATTCATTGTTTCTTCAAGCAACTTGGGGTCCA
>CAUTRX010000218.1:0-3165 GCA_963540775.1 uncultured Treponema sp.
GTGCGCGAATACTTGCGCATGGTGCAGCTCGACGCCCACATCGACAAAAAGCCCAACCAGCTTTCGGGCGGACAGCGCCAGCGGGTGGCCATTGCACGCGCGTTGATAAACGAACCGAATGTTTTACTTTTGGATGAACCTCTTTCCGCCCTGGACGCAAAACTGCGCTCCAATTTGCTGGTCGAACTGGATAAACTGCACGACAAAATCGGCATTACCTTTATCTATGTTACACACGACCAGTCCGAAGCGCTATCGGTTTCCGACCGTATTGCGGTTATGAATCAGGGAAAAGTGCTGCAAGTGGGCACGCCTTTTGAAATTTATGAAAGCCCCGCGACCGAATTTACGGCACAGTTTATCGGAGAAACGAATATTTTTGCCGCCCGTGTCGATGAATGTAAGGATTGGCCGGTTGAAAAAGGCAAAGATCCCGAGTTTATGTGCACGCTCGATATTCCGGAACTGTCCGAAGGGATAAAGGTAACCGATTACGAGCGTACCGAAGCGGGGCAAAAAGTGTGTTTTACCGTGCGTCCCGAAAAAATCCGTATTTCGCTCGATCCGCCGCCGCAAAAACCGAACATCAACGTTTTTACGGGCATTGTCGAAGAACCGGTATATTCGGGCTTTCAATCGAAATTCTACGTGCGTTTGGATAACGGTACTGTCGTAAAAGTATTTAAACAGCACACAAACTATTTGGACGACGGCCCCGAAATTCAATGGAATGACCGCGTGTACATTTCGTGGAGCGCGAACGACGGATACATTGTCGAGGATATAGAAAAATGAAGCGCGCCCCTTCCTCCGACGCAGGCGGCGCGGGACAAAAAGAGACAAAGCTCGGCGCCCTGTATGCGTGGCCTATGGGCACTTGGTTTACCGTTTTTTTTACCGCGCCCATCGCCATTATCATCCTGTACAGTTTTCTAAAAAAAGGATTATACGGCGGAGTTACGCGGCAATTTTCGCTCGAGGCATACCGCCTGCTTTTGAATTCGGCATATGCCGTTGTGCTGTTCAGAACGCTGTGGATATCCCTCGTTTCTACGCTGATTACCATTGCAATCGCTCTGCCCTGCGGCTACGCTATGGCAAAAAGCGGTAAGCAAACCGTCTTTTTGCTTTTGGTTATCGTCCCGTTTTGGACCAATTCGCTTATCCGCATATTCGCATGGATGTCCATCTTGGGGAACGACGGCCTTTTGAACACGGTTCTCGTGCAGCTGCATCTCGCAAAAAAGCACGTTCAATTTTTGTACAATCAAAATGCCGTTATTCTTGTGTCGGTGTACATGTACTTGCCGTACGCGATTTTGCCGATTTTTACCTCCATCGACCGATTCGATTTTTCGCTTTTGGAAGCCGCCCGCGATTTGGGTGCAACAAAACCCGGTTCTATGATTAAAGTGCTTATGCCAAACATTAAAAGCGGCATTATCACCGCCGTTATTTTTACGTTTATTCCGATTTTCGGCGCGTACACGGTTCCGCTGTTGGTCGGCGGCAAAGACTCGTATATGCTGGGCAACATCATTGTCGATCAGGTTAATAAAACACGGAACTGGCCCCTTGCGGCGGCATTTTCGATGATTATAACGGTGCTCAGTACCCTTGCCGTATTATGGATGCTCGCTTCGGTAAAAAAAGACGCATCCCTTAAAGGCACTTCAAAACGAGAGGTAAAAAAGATATGAATCCGTTGCGGGCATGGGTCAGCCGCTTGAATAAAAAACGCCCCCTATCCGAACCGGCACAGCATGCACGGCGGGCGTTTCAAAAGAAAAACCGTTTTTCGCTTTCGCTTGTCATACTGATATTGACGCTTTTGTTTTTGTTTTTGCCGCTTATCGTCATCATTTTTTATTCGTTTAACGCAAGCAAGGGAAGCGATTTTACCGGCCTGTCGCTTATCTGGTACAAAAAGCTGCTGTTCGACTCGGAAGATTTATGGCACTCGCTGTTTAACAGCTTGATTATCGCCCTGTCGTCGGCCGCCCTTTCGACCGTGTTGGGTACGGCGGCGGCATTGGGAGTCGGCTGGTATAAGTTCAGAGGTAAAACCTATATTCAAACCGTCAGCTTTTTGCCCATGGTATTGCCGGAAGTCATTATCGGTGTATCTACGGTTATCTTTTTTTCGGGCATAAAACTGCCACTGGGCTTATTTTCGATTTTTGCCGCACACACCACCTTTTGCCTGCCCTTTGTCTTTTTAATCATTCTCGCCCGCATCGACGAATTCGATTTTTCCATTGTCGAAGCCGCATACGATTTAGGGGCAACCGAAAAGCAAACCATGTTTAAGGTTATCGTACCGACAATTTTACCCGGAATTCTGTCCAGCCTTTTAATGGCGGTAACCATGTCGCTTGAAGACTTTGTCATTACTTTTTTTGTTTCCGGCCCCGGTTCGACAACGCTGCCGCTGTATGTGTATTCGATGATACGTTTCGGCGTTTCGCCCGTTATAAACGCTTTGTCGTTTGCGGTTATCGCGGGCACCGTATTGATTGCTTTTTCGATGCGCAAGTTTTTAAAGAATTTCGCCGCGGCAAAATGAGGGAGACCGTATGAAAAAAAAGCTGTTTTTGTTTATCCGTGCCGTTGCCGTTGTCGCCGTTATATTCGTGTGTGCCGGCTGTACGCCGCGAAGCAAAAAACTCTACGTTTTTAATTGGACATACTACACCCCCGACAGCATTATCCGCCGGTTTGAAAAAGAATTCGGTGTGGACGTATGGGTCGACAGCTATGCGTCGAATGAAGAAATGTTTTCAAAACTGATGGCCGGCGCCGCTTCATACGATGTTGTTTTTCCGTCCCAAGATTATGCGTCGATTATGATAAAGTTGGACATGCTGCAAAAAATCGATTTATCCAAAATCCCGAATGCCCGCTACATTAATCCTTTTGTGCTGGAAAAAGCTCATTACGATCCGCATATGGAATACTGCGTGCCCTATTACATGGGGGCGGCGGGCATTGCCGTCAACAAAACAAAAATCGGCACCTACGAAAAAAGCTGGAACATTTTTGCGCGCACGGATTTAAAAGGCAGAATGTGCATGATGGACGACATGCGTGAAGTTATCGGCGACGCCCTCGCTTTCGGCGGAAAATCGGTAAACAACTTGAATGACGACGAATTGCGTACAGCGG
>CAUTRX010000219.1:0-3160 GCA_963540775.1 uncultured Treponema sp.
ACCGCCCCGGGCTTGCGCTTTCAGGTTTTTACGATTCGTTCGGCTTTCAGCGCGTGCAGGTGTTCGGACGCGGGGAAACCGCCTATCTTGAAAAATTGGTTGCCGACGGCAATCTCGATACCGTAAAGCGCTTGTTTTCATATCATATTCCGTGTTGCGTTTTTACGCACGCGCTCGTACCGCCCGATATTTTTACGGAAATTGCCGAAAGTTCGGGCTGTCCCGTTTTGCAAACCGATTTGGAATCAACCGATTTTTCGGGGCGGCTGTTGCGTTTATTTTCCGATATTTTTGCACAGCGCAAAAGTATTCACGGGGTTTTGCTGGAAGTATACGGCATCGGTATTATTATACTCGGCGATTCGGGAGTGGGAAAAAGCGAAACCGCACTCGAACTGATACACCGCGGACACCGTCTTGTTGCCGACGATATTGTAAATATCCGCTGCGTAAACGGGAATGTTCTTTTGGGGCAGGGGGCGAATAAAATGATAAGCCACCACATGGAAATACGCGGTTTGGGAATCATCAATATTCAACAACTGTACGGTGTCGGCGCCATACGCGAACAAAAAGAAGTGCAAATGGTCGTCAAGCTGGAAGAATGGGATGCGAACAAAGTGTACGACCGGCTCGGAACGGAGCAAAAAACGCAGGAGATACTCGGCGTGAAAATTCCCGCCTTGGAAATTCCGGTAAAACCCGGGCGCAATATCCCGATTATTTTGGAAACGGCCGCTATGAACGAGCGTTTAAAGACGATGGGGTATCATTCGGCGCGCGACTTTAACCAAAACGTGTTGCGCTGGATAGAAAGCGGAGAAGCTCAAACCGCCTATAACGGCGGTGATGATTCATATTAATTTTAATCGGTACGGCGGGAAAGGCCTGTCTGACCGTCAAAGGAGTTTAATTTGGCTGAGAAATTATTGACCGTACGGAATAGGGCGGGAATACATGCGCGCCCTGCCGCTTTGATTGCACAAACCGCAAATAAATTCGCATCGGAAGTTTTGATGGAAAAAGACGGAACCGTTGTAAACGCAAAATCGATTATGGGTGTTATCACTATGGCTGCCGGATACAACACAACGCTGACGGTAAAAGCCGAAGGCCCCGATGCGCAGCAGGCGGTGGAAGCTTTGCATACTCTCTTTGAAAATAAATTCGAAGAAGAATAGTACGTATGAAAGAGTTGACCTGCAAACAGCAGGAAGTTCTTCAATTTATTGCCTCTTTTGCAGAGTTAAACTCGTGCCCGCCGACTATACGCGAAACGGCAGAGCATTTTTCCGTTTCGGTAAAGGCGGTACAGGACCATGTGAGCGCTTTACGGAAAAAGGGCTATCTTGCGCCCGCAGGCCGCCGTGCCCGTTCGTTGAAAGTACTCGGTGCGGGGAGCGAGTTTAACCGCCCCGAACGTATACCCGTACTCGGGACGGTGGCCGCCGGTTCACCGATTTTTTGCGACGAAAATTACAGCGGCGAAGTTTCCGTTCCTTCGGCAATGATAAAGCCGGGGAACACCTATTTTGCCCTTTATGTGCGCGGTAACAGCATGACGGGGGCGGGGATTTTGGACGGCGATTTGGCTGTAATACGACGCGAAGATCGGGCAGCAGACGGGAGCATTGTCGTCGCCTTAATTGAAGATTCGGTTACTCTAAAGCGCTTTTTTAAAGAGTCGTCGCGCATATGTTTGCAGGCCGAGAATGCCGACTACAAACCCATATATTGCCAAAACGTAAAGATTTTAGGCGTTTTATCCAATATCATAAGGAATTATTGATGCCGAACGCTGCCCCGCTGTGGTTGTTTACCGGACCCGAACTCGGACAAAAAAAGGAGACCGTTTCGCAATACCGCGAAAAGGCACGCTCCCTGTTCGGTCAAATCGACGAACACCTTTTTTATGCCGGAGAAAGCCGGATTGCCGATATTATTTCGCTCTTGCAAAATGCATCTCTTTTTGCTGCCGCCCGCTTTGTCGTTTTGCGATCCGCCGAGCAAATCAAACTGAAGGCGGACATTGAACTTATCGCATCATGGGCGGACGAAAGCGCAAAACAAAACAACAACGCTTCGTGGCTCATTTTGGAATCCGATGAAATTTCGGTGGACAAAAAGCTGGAAAACCTCGTGCCCAAGCAAAACCGCATTATTTTTTGGGAAATGTTTGAAGACCAAAAAGAGCGCTGGCTCGAAAACCTGCTGCAAAAGGCGGGATTTACCGTAGACGCGGACGCCGTCGACGCAATTTTGAATTCGGTCGAAAACAACACCGAAGCGCTCAAAAGCGAATGTTCGCGTTTTGCTCTGTGTTTTGAAAAAAATCACCGTATAACGGTTGAAGATGTTGAAGCCGTCTTAACGCACAGCCGCCGGGAATCGCCCTTTACGCTTTTTGCCGCCCTTTGTACGGATCGCGGTGAAGCCGCACGCTTGGGCGATGCGCTGACGGTGCTGCAATACATACGCCACTCAAAAGAATCGTCCTCCGTACAGCTTATTGCCGGGCTTACCTATTGTTTTAGAAAGCTCGGATTGTGGCATTCTCTGCAAAAAAGCGGCAAAACCGCTCCGTTCGACTTAAAAATCAACGGCTTTTCGGGTGCCAAAATGCAAAATCAATATCGGAGCGCCGCCCGTCTGTGGAACGCTTTTGACACGACCGCTTGTCTTGCCGCACTTGCCCGCACCGATATGAATATACGCCGAACCGGAAAGAATACAGAAGAGGCCGAGTTGGAGCTGCTGCTCTATAACTTGGTTGTGCACAAAGGGCAGGGCGGCAATCTAAGTCAAGTCTACAGTGCTTAACAGTTCTTTTAAGGCCGCCAATTCCTCTTTAGTCATCGTTACGCCCTTTCCCATTTTTTGACGGTCGGGTGACCAGCTGCGTAAATCGTATTTGGGATCGCGGCCGCCCCACGAAACCATATTCAATTCGAGCGCCCAGCCGCCCTTGCTTTTGGAAAGTTCTCCGATTCGCTGTGTAATTTCAAAAGAAAAATCGTCAGCCATACTTGCTCCCTAAAAGTTATTAAACCTGTTCGGAAACTTCCGTTTCTGAACAGGTTACCTTGAAATGCGATGTTCTAAATCGTGCTATTTGTGCGATTTAGAACTCGGCGACCTATTCGACAACGCAGTTATCGAA
>CAUTRX010000220.1:0-3150 GCA_963540775.1 uncultured Treponema sp.
CGAAAGCGGAATCGTTTCCAATACTTCGGGGGCGATTAAACGCTGTGCAAGGGATTTTCCGACGCTTTCCTGTATGTTGACAACCTCGTTTGCACCGATTTGCTTTAAAATTTCGGCATGAACATCGGAAACCGCCCTGCTTATAATGTAAGGAATGCCGCGTTGTTTAAGCAGTACGGTTGTGATAATGCTTGCTTCAAGATCGTCGCCGACCGTTACGATTGCAATATCGGTGTCGTCGAGCGGCGCTTTTTCCAGCGCTTTTTTATCGGTCGAATCTATATGCAATGCGGTGGTAACCTTGTTTTTAAACTCTTCAACCACGGCAGGATCGTTATCGACTACAATAACTTCCGCCCCCTTTTCCGCCAAGGCATCGGCAATCGTTTGACCGAAAATGCCCAAGCCGAATACCGCAAAAACCTTTTGCTTTACCTTCGCCATACTTACTCCTAATTTGTATTATCCTATTGCAATATCGGCTTGAGGCAAATTGATATTTACCCTGTCCGATTTAAATACTGCCGCAGCCATTATCGTCAGTGCACCCAAGCGGCCGAAAAACATAAGCAAAATAACAACCGCTTTTCCGGCAAGCGACAAAAGGGGCGTAATACCCGCCGTAAGACCTGCTGCGGCAATCGCCGAAAATGCTTCAAATACGATATGCACCAAATTATGCTTTTCGGTTATCGACAGTACAAAAATTGCGCTTAACACGGTAATAATGCCTGCAAAAAAAATGAAAGCGGCGCTTTTAACTTTATGTTCCGCCACTTGAAAACGGCCGATAATCGCTTTGTCGCCGCCTGCAAAAAAAGCTTTTCCCGCCGCAAAAAGCACACTGAGCGTTCCCACCTTCATACCGCCTGCCGTTCCGCCGGAACCGCCGCCTATAAACATAAAGACGCACATAAACAAATAGGTGGGCGTTACAAAATCCGAAAAGGGAACGGAATTAAAACCCGCCGTTCGTAATGTTGCCGATTGAAAAAAAGCCGAAAGGTATTGTTCTGCAAGGCCGTATTCGGCCATCGAGTTGGCGTGTTCAAAACCGTAAAAAAGCAGAGTGCCGGCGATAAGCAATAGTGCCGTTAAGCTTAATGCGATACGCGAGTTTAAACCGATGTGATGTTTACAGGCGGTTTTTTCTTTGAAGATGCAACGGGCAATGCGTTCTTTAAAAAACAGCCTCAGATCTTTTAAAACGGAAAATCCTATACCGCCGAAAATGATTAAAAAGGCTATCGTCAGTAAAATAAGCGGGTTTAATCTAAATGTTTCAAGACCGGTGTCGTAGAGGGAAAAGCCCGCATTGCAAAAAGCCGAAACGGAGTGAAAAATCGAATAATAGAGATTTTTTATACTGAAACCCAGCGTCGGCATAAAACCGATAAAAAGCAATACGGCGCCGGCGGCTTCCAAAACAAAGGTTACGGCAACGATTTCCAAAACGGTTGAACGCAAACTTGTCGAATCGTCTTCGCTGAGCATATAGCTTAAAAGCATTTTATCTTGCAGCGATATTTTTTTACCCAGCAAAAATACCGTAAAAAACGACAAAAGCATAATGCCCAAGCCGCCTATTTGCATAAGAAAGAGTAAAACAATTTGTCCTGCAAGAGTAAAGTCCGATACCGTCGATTTTACGATTAAACCGTTTACGCAGGCTGCCGATGTCGCCGTAAACAGGGCGTCTATAAAGGAAATACCTTTCTCATCGACGGTACTGAAGTTCATCATTAAAAGCAGGGTTCCGGCTAAAATTAAAAAAACAAAACTGAGTAAAATATTTTGAGCGGGGTTTACCGTAAAGCGTTCAAAATAGGCTGACAGTTTTTTTATGCGCGTATAGATTTTAAAGCCGACTATAAGGTTGCGTAAAAATAAAATCAATACGGCCCAATTACTTGCAATTACATGTGAATGAAAAATCTTTGCATAAGCAAAGGTGAGCAGTGAAAAGACGGTAAAACTCAAGGTAACCCAATTCGAGCGTATGTACAATGCCTTGTATTTTGTTTGAATAATCGGTACGGTCGTTTCGATGAGTAAAATTAAAATAAGCAAAGCATCGACCGCATCTGTAAAAATCCTCAGTATAATACCTTTGCCCGGAATTTGTTCCAAAAAGAGAGCGACAATGCTTAATAAAACAAGGGCGAAAATAAAGCGCTCATACAGTTTAACGTTTTTTTCTTCTTTCAATGTTCGTCCCTTTGAGCAAAAAAAGTTTTAACTTCGCGTTCGTCTACCGCTTTTCGGATAAGACAGGCACAGTCAAGTTTTTCGTAGAGTAGACGCGCTTCGTCAACGGTTCCGCGAAGAATCGGATGTTTGGGAGCAAATAAAACGCAGCAGTCTTCGTAGGGGAGGATTGAAGTTTCGTATGTGCCGATGGCGATTGCGGTTTCCGTTATCTCTTCTTTATCCATGCCGATAAGCGGCCGCAAAAGGGGAAGGCTGCCTGCACTTTCGGTAACGCTTAAGTTTTCGATTGTTTGACTTGCAACCTGTCCGAGGCTTTCCCCGCTTATAAGGCATGAGGCGCGGACTTCACGGGCAATTACGCTTGCAGCCTTCATCATACACATACGAAGCAGCATTGTAGACCAGTTTTCCGGCCCCGCCTGTTTTATGCGCATTTGCACTTCGGTAAAAGACACAATGTGCATACGCATAGAAAGGGCGTAGCGCGCCAATACGGCGGCTAAATCTTCGGTTTTCTTTTTTGCTTCATCCGAAGTATAGGGATAGGCGTGAAAATAGACGGCTTCCATGCTCATGCCGCGCCTCAGCATACGGTAGCCTGCAACCGGAGAATCGATACCGCCTGAAAGCAGGAGCAGTCCCTTTCCGCCCGTTCCGACCGGAAGACCGCGGTGAGCTTTGCACGGATTACCGTATACAAAACAGCGTTCGCGTACTTCGACGTGTACGGTCAGGTCGGGATGGTGAACGTCTACAGCCAGTAATTGCGCATCGTAGACGGGGGCGGCGGCTTCGCGGCAAATCTCGTAGGAAGTAAACGGAAAACTTTTATCACCGCGCCGCGCTTCTATTTTAAAGGTTTTCGCACCTTTTTCTTTTGCCGCCTGCGCTTCTTCAAATACGGCTTTTTTAACGGCGTCGATATTTTTTTCGCACACG
>CAUTRX010000221.1:0-3126 GCA_963540775.1 uncultured Treponema sp.
ATTTTTCAGTGAAAGCACAAAGTCGCCTTCCGTTTCGACGGGCAGCGCATATTCAAAACCGCTTGAAGGAATCGTCATGCGTTTTGCCGATACGGGGAATTCTTTTTTTACCGATTGATATTTATATACGCCGTTGGGCTGTTTTACCAGTACCGAAACAAAGCGGCGTTCGGTAATCGAAAACTCGACATCATCGACCGTGCATGCTTTAAGATCGGAATCCAAAGCGATGAATTTTATCAAGCGCTTTGAATCTTTTTTTATGTACGAAAGGTCTCCGTCGGGTTTTGCGCCGATAAGGTATTCCAACGGCGATATATACACCGACGAAGTTCCGCTGACCGCGCGGCCGCTTTCTTTTTCCAAACCGTCCGCAGTAAACACAAGGCGGTATGAAGCATTTGCAAATTTCTCCGTATCGATCGTAAATTCGGCAATGCCGTTTTCATCGGTTTCTTCGTCCTCCAGCCTGAATTCATACGAATCGTCGGTTTTATAGGGATCGGAAAACGTATAATCGCGATATTGTGCAGGATGTATGTAACCGGGTTTAAGGCTTACATCGGCTTTTACCGTGTTGCCCGCCGCTGCAGTACCGAACAGATTTTTAAGTTTTACGACAGCGGTCAGTGCATCCGGCCGTATCCAGCCTCGTGCAGGAAGCGGAGAAAAAGAGGTTGTGATGTTCAGCGTGTCGGGCAAAAACTCTTCAACCTTTACCGTTTCGCTTGCAATGTGCTGACGTTTTACTTTGCCTGAGGCATCGGTTTTTTTTAAGTAGACGGACACGGTGTATATTCCCGTAGGCGAATAATTGCGCGTTGAAAATTTTATTTCGTCGAACGCTCCTTCGCTTAAAAGAAATTCGTTGTCGTACATTTCGTTTCCGTTCGGATCGGTTACGACACAGGCAAAGGGAAGCCCGCCGAGCTTTTTGTTCCAATCGCCGGCTTTTACAATCATGCCGATTCTGATTTCATCGCCGGGACGGTATATGCCGCGGTCGCTGAATAAATACGCGTGCAGACTTTCGGCATCTTCGGCGCCGTATACACCGCCGACGGGAAAATCCGAATAGTCAAGCACTCTTTCCTGTGCTTCATAGGGCATAAAGGCAAAGTCGGCGCCGTAGGAGGCGGTAAACGTTACCGGTTTAATCGTGTCTTCTTTATATGTGACGTGCGGAAGGTGCACGTGGCCTGCGGCATCGGTTACCGCAGAAATGAGCGTCCTTCCGTTAAGTGCGACAAGTTTGACGGTCGAGCCTGCGATGGGCTGTCCGGTTGCAATCGATTGTACAAACACATCGCGCTCGCCGTTTGCATTTTTTTTGATTATGAGGCCTTGATCCGTAACGAGAATAAGACGTTCATCGTACATATCATAGTCGTAGCGCGAGTTTGCCGCACGGAATAAAAACAATCCGGCTTTTAAATCCTTGCCGGGAATTGTGTCCAGATAGTTTGAAAAATCAAAATGAGCGTAACGCACTTTTTTTTCGTCGCTTGCGGTTATTACTTGCGAGGAACGGTACACTTCGCTGACATTGTTTTGATTAAAGCTCCAATCACGGCTGAATTCGAAATTCCGCATATCGACGTTTGACATGGACACAATGTGATTTATTTCATCGGGCTTCATTCGCCACAGCGTATAGTGCACTTCGCCGATGCCCCGTGTCAGTATCGGAATTTTACGGCTGCCGTTCATAGAGATGAGCGTTCCTTCCGACAAAATATGCACTTCTTTGGGGTATGCTTGTACACGGCGCACTGTTTCGTAATCCTGTGCAAGATAGTAGCCGCCGTAGAATTTCGCTCCTTCTTTTATACGGACATATATATGGGAGCCGGCGGGAACATCCATACGGTACGTTTGCAGATTTTGATATTCGTGTTCGCTCGGCAGCTGTTCCGGCGTAATGCGCTTTGATTGTTTAAGTACGGTGTCGGTAATGTTGTCCGTACTCACGTCTTCCCAGTCGAAATCGCTATACGCTTTTTTTCCCGGTTCGGCAGGCCGGTCTTTAGGAAGCACATAGACGTCCATCATTGCCGAAAGATTTTGTATGCTCATTTTTGCCGTAGCGGACACGGCAAGAATCTGATCGTATTCCTGATTGTCGTTTTTTACCAGCGATATGTCGATGTCTTCAATTTTTACATAGTTGGAGGCGCCGGGAATAACAATATAGTCTTCAAACTCTTTGTGTTCGGAACTTCCTGCAGCCGATGTGATTCCTTTGGCAACTTTTATATATATGCCCACATCCTTTGCCGGAATTCCCAGTGTTTCACTGACCGCATAGGCGGCGGTTTTGTCGTCATTGTAAGAAAGAGTTACCGTATAATTTTTTTTGACAAAAGTTCCGTTTTGCGGATTTTTCATATCCGGTACCAGGGTGATTTTCTTTTCGAGCTCCGCAGTGTCCATCGGAAAATTCGAGCGGAGGGTAAATTCAATACATTTTTTGTCGGGATTTACATCGTCAATGACAAAATCCGCGTCTTCGATATGTATGGAGAACTCCTCGGTTTTGATTTTTAAACTCGACACGGTTTTAACATGCGAGGCAAAGAGGCCTTTCGAAAACGTAACCTTGTATTCGGTTCCCTGTTCCCACGCTTCTTGGGGGGTGAATACCAGCGTTTCTTCGTCATGCCATACCCACGAACCCCGTATGGGCGGTTTTATGTCGATGCGAGACGTAACGTCTTTATCCGTGTCTTCGAGCTTTGCCGCCGATCCGTAAAAATCGATTATTAAAGGCGATTTTGGGTTATCGGCAAGCGAGGGTTCAGTGACGCTGTATTCCATTTCCATAGGTACGGGACGTTTGGATATGACAAAAGCGATGGCGGCTAAAATGACGATGCCCAGTATAATAAGACCGGCAACAGCCAAACATACTTTCAAAACCGGCTTGGTGTTTACTTTTACAAAACGGGCCGCGCGGTACATCCATTCGGCAGGCTCATAACGGCCGAAAACGGCGGTAAGTGCCGCTTTTATTTTTTCTTTCATAACTGTTCCCTCTCGTTTGCGCGAATAGTGTCAATGCAGGCTTTCCTTAAAACGGTCGGATTTTTGTAAGGCGCCGCAGGTATAATTGCAAATATCGTAGCG
>CAUTRX010000222.1:0-3123 GCA_963540775.1 uncultured Treponema sp.
GATACCGGTTTCGGCTGCATTTTTAAAATTCAATTCGGGGTGTTTCGGATCGGTTAAAATGATGCCGTCATTTTGCATCAGCATAACATAGCCCGTTTTACCGATTGAAATGCGCTCGATAAAAGCGTTTAAATTCGCAAGACTTACTTCAATACTCATGCAGCCGACGGGTGCGCCGTCTTCGGAATTTACGCGCTGCGAAAAACATACTACCGGCTGCCCTATGGTCGATTGATATGCATCAGTCATAATCGTTTGACCGGAAGCCTCCATCGCCTGCTTATACCAGCCGCGTGTGCGCGGATCGTAACCGGCTTGCATCACATCGTCCCACGAAGTTGCATACCCGCCCCACTTTGTGCCTATATATACTTCGGCAAAATCAGGATATCCGGCTTGCATACGCTTAAAAAGAGCGCGTAATTCGCGTTCTTTTTCGCTTACGGCGGCATCTTTTACGCGTATCGATTGTGTTTTTTTCGTATAATTATGCAAACTGTCGTCGGCGCTTTTTACCGCAGGATGCTGCACAAGCATTTGCACCGAGCGCACGGCATTTTGTGTAAAAATATCTATATTTTGATTTATCGCTAAAGACTGCTGTTCCATAAACCGATGAAACTGAGCGGTATTCATGGAATTCATATGCCAGCCGATGACGGCGCAAGTGCAAGCTACCAGCACCAATACCATAAGCGCAATCAAAGCGACAAGTTTTGTCCGTATTGAAGAAAAAAAGCTCACTTTGTCCGCGTCGTCAAATCCGTCCCTATCGAAAGCGATTTTTGCATCCTTCGATTCGATAAAAATGCCTTCACTCATCTTTTCCGTATTCATATCCTCCACCTTTATCGCGCACCGGCGGGGACTGCCTAGAGAACCGTCACAGTCCGAAGTTATCCCGTGCCGAACGCCGTAATCAGTAAGCCTGTTCGAAAACACAGTTATCGAACAGGTCTAGTATACATTCAAACCGATAATTACACAATACATAAGTTCTGAACAATCCGGCCGTTTTATTTTCCCGCATATCGCGTTCAAAACTTGAACAACTTGTACGTGCACGGGACACGTTAATACATGGAAGGTTTTATACATATAGACGCTGCGTCTCTGGACGGGAATGTTATGGACCTTATCGGCAACCGGTGGATGCTGGTAAGTGCGGGAACGGCGCAAAAGTGGAATACGATGACGGCAAGCTGGGGCGGTTTGGGACACTTATGGAACAAAAATACCGCTTTTGTATTTGTGCGGCCTCAGCGCTACACCTTTGAATTTACCGAAACGCACAAATATCTTTCTTTATCGTTTTTTGCAGAAAAGTACCGTACAGCTTTGGAGTTTTGCGGAACAAAATCCGGGCGCGATTACGATAAAGCCGCCGAAACGGGTTTAACCCCGCTGCAAACCCCTTGCGGTACAATCGCATTTAAAGAAGCACGCATTATTTTGGAGTGCGAAAAACTGTACGCCGGTTTTATTGATGAAGCGTCTTTTATCCGCACGGACATTGTAAAAACCTGTTATCCCGAACGCGATTTTCACCGTATGTATGTGTGCGAAATTATCGGGACATGGATAAAGGAGGAATAGCGATGAACGCCGAACAAAACGCTGCAAAAACTTTTTCTTCGGCTTTATTTACCGATTTTTACGAATTGACTATGGCGCAAGGATATTGGAAGCACGAGATGAATTATCCTGCCGTGTTCGATATGTTTTTCCGACGCCAGCCTTTTTCGGGCGGTTTTTCCGTCTTTGCGGGAATCGAAACGCTCATAGACGAATTGACCGCTTTTTCTTTCAGCGAATCGGATATCGCCTATTTGGATTCGACCGGAGGCTTTGACGCCGGCTTTTTGCAATATTTAAAAACCTTCCGCTTCAGCGGCGACTTGTACGCAATGTGCGAAGGCTCGCTTATCTTTCCGGGTGAACCCTTGGTACGCATTCACGCAAACCTTATAGAGGCGCAAATTATCGAGGGCTTGATTTTAAATACGATTAATTTTCAAAGCCTTATTGCAACAAAAACCGCGCGAGTGTGGCTTGCATCAAAAAAAGGTTCGGTTATGGAATTCGGTATGAGGCGCGCACAAGGCTACGACGGTGCAATGAGCGCATCGCGGGCGGCATACATCGGCGGAGCGTCAAGCACAAGCAATACGCTCGCCGGCAAGCGCTTCGGAATTCCCGTTACCGGAACCATGGCGCATTCGTGGATCATGTCGTTTCCGAGCGAACTTGAAGCCTTTGAAGCGTACGCCGAACTGTATCCTGAAAAATCGGTCTTCCTTTTGGATACCTACGATACTTTAAACTCCGGCATAAAAAATGCGGTTAAAGCGGGCGCAAAACTGGTAAAGCAGGGACACAACTTCGGGGTGCGCCTCGATTCGGGCGATATTCAATACCTGTCCTGCGAAGTACGCACATTTTTGGATAACGCGGGTTTTCCCGATGCGTTTATATCGGTTTCCAACGAATTGACCGAAGAAATTATAGAAACCCTTGTCGCAGGAGGCGCCCCCATCAGCAGCTGGGGCGTCGGCACTCACATGGTAACCGGCGGCAGCGACGCCTCTTTTACCGGTGTGTATAAACTTGCCGCCCGTAAAAGCGGACAAGACGGCGCATTTATTCCCGCAATGAAATTTTCGGACAATCCTAAAAAAACCACCGATCCGGGCGTTAAAAATGTGTGGCGGCTGTACGGTGCCGACGGCATGATGAAGGCGGATATCGTTGCGCTCGACGGCGAAACAATCGAAACGGGTAAACCGACGCGGTTTTATCATCCGGCCATAGATTACCGAAATTTTACGTTTACGCCCGCGCGAGTGGAACCGCTTTTGGAAAAGCGTATCGAAAACGGCGTTTTAACCCGGGAGCGCCGGGACGAAAAAACCTGCCTTTTAGACAGCCGCGAAACACTACGCGCACAGCTTGAAAAACTGGACGTAACCCATCAGCGCATTTTGAACCCGCACATTTACAAGGTGTCCATTACCGAAAAGCTGAAAGACTTAAAACTGAAGTTTATTGAGGAAAGTTTAAAATGAGCGTCTAAAGCCTAAAATGCGCATTTTAACCCGAGCCCGCCGTACGGCAAACGCCGCA
>CAUTRX010000223.1:0-3122 GCA_963540775.1 uncultured Treponema sp.
AGCGGCGACTGCATGCGTGAGGGTTCCTTCATCAAGCAATATGACAATTTTTCCCTGCGCCAGCAGTTCACGGTTTTCCGCTACCGATAAAATCTTTAAAGCGTCGTTACGCGATATAACCGGATCGGTGCGGTAGATGCCGAAAATCTCTTTCGCCGCTATATACAACGGATCTTTACCTATGCGGTCGGCGTAGGCTTTTAGAGAAGTAAGAGAGCCGTAGGTAACCAGGCCGTTTTTGCGCACAATAGCCGGATCTACCATATTGCGCTCATACAGCAAATCCATATTGGCATCCCAGATTTTGGGGAAAAGACAGGGGGCCGCATTTTCCGAACTGAACTCCCCACGTACCGGCAGCGCTCCGCGCGCGTCGATGACAATACCCGTATATATGCGGGAAGAAACGCTGTCTATCGGAATTTTGGGCGAGTAGGGGATTTTGTGTAAAACCAATCGGGAGGATATATCGTGAAGCACAATAGTGTGTTCCATCGTGAGCGTTTCGTTTTCTTTTCCGTATACTCCCGGCAATTTCAGGCCGCCGTCGATTATGCCGGTTAAATCGTCCAAACTGACGGTATTTCCGCTGATAAGGTCGCCCAGCCGTGTGGAAGAGTCGACCGTGATGGTTAAAAGCGGATTTTTTATTAACAGCAATAATTGTTGATGAATGCGTTTTACGGCGGCGGTTCTCCCCGAAGGAAAACTGAAGCCCGCTTTATTCATATTCAACTGAATGTCGGATGAAAAAATATTGGTACGCCAGTCGATAAAACTTTCGGAGGTAATGCTCGGCGTGCCGGCGGCACTGTTCGTTTGCGCTGCCAAAGGAGCAAACGGTTTTGCATTCGGGATAAAGCATAATGCGGCGAAACCGAAAAGAATAAAGCCGCAGCGTATTTTTGCAAGTTTGTTATGTAAAGTGTACACCGTATTCCACCTCATTTAAGTATCGGCACAAATAAGACCGTCCCTATACTTAAAATTGCCTCTTGTTTGCGATTATTGATTTTACATAAAGTTTCCACACTTATACCGTAATGCCGCGAAATTCCCCATAGGGTGTCTCCTTGTTTGACGGTATACGTGTGAGTAAATACGCTCGTCTGTTGATTCGACAGGGCGTTTTGTACCAATTCATCACAGTGTGCCGGAATGCGCAACCGATACTGTTCTACCGGAGGAGTTATCGGATAGCGTAAAGACGGATTTAAAAATTTATAGATTTCATATTCAATTCCCGTATCTTCGGCCAAAACTTCAAGATTTATTTGGCGCGGCAATATGCATTCGCTGTATGCCAAAGAGGCCGTACTGTCGTAAGGCGGAATATCCAAACCGTAGTATTCGGCATTGGTAACAAGGTCGGCTATTGCCAAAAATTTAGGCACATAGTTTTTCGTTTCATTGCGCAAAAGTCCTTTATCCGCCAAATACCAAAAATCTTTTTTTCCCGATTTTTTTACAAGTCGATTTAAACCGCTCAAGCCGGTATTGTAAGCGGCGAGGGCAAGTTCCCAATTCGAAAAAAACTCGTAATTGTTTTTAAGCTTTTTTGCCGCAGCTCCGGTACTGAACCAGGGATCTTTACGCTCGTCCACCCACTCGTTTTTTTCCAAAAGGCCGGAGATACTGTTTTCCATAAATTGCCACAATCCCGTTGCACCCGATTTTGATACCGCGTAAATATTGTAGCTTGATTCTATAACGGGTAAAAATTCCAAACACTGGGGAAGACCGTATTCGGCAAGCTTTTGGCGAATGTACGGGCGGTACACGGCGGCATTGTGAATAACGCTTGCAAGCCATTTACGCCCGAAATCGGATAAAAATTCTTTGCGGTATTTATCGATGAGCTTGTGCTCGCTGTACGGAATGTCGAGCGGTATATATACGGCTGTCTCCTCCGGTTGTGCCGGCGTTTTTGCGGAATCGGAAGGTTCTTCCGCAGTGTTTTCGTTTTCGGCCGTATCGTCTTTCGACGCTTCACCCTGCGTTACGGGCAGGGTTTGAATCGCCGCCGCGTCCGTTTTATTTTTTGTGCCGCTTTTTGCCGTTTCGGACTTGTCGGGATTTTTTGCGGGAGTTTTTTTTGCGTCCGCCTGCGGTGCGGCGGACGGTTCCGAAACGCGCGGCGCATTTTTTTGCTGCGCTTTACCGGCGGCTTTTGTTTGAGCGCATAAAAGCGGCGCAGACAATATTCCCGCACAATAGACAAAAAACAAGACAAAAAACGTTTTTTTCACAATTTTTCCCCGTAATAGATACCCGCCCACTCCCAGCGTCCGTGAATTTCGGGATTAAGCGGGAAATTCACTTTTCTAAAGCACAAATACCACACGTTTATGTGATAACTCCATCCCCACGTACGCAAGTATACTTCATTGAGATGTGACGCCGCTTCCAAATGCGGATTATAGCCGATATAATTTCCGCGTCCGAAATCCCGCATCGAAAACGTTACCTGCGTATTCGAATCCGCCGCATCCTGCTTCCATGACATCGCAAAAAAATTTACTTTGGAGCGGTATTGGTCCAAGGTTCCGAAACGTTGGGAGACAATTGCGTCTTTGACGGCGGCTTCCAAAGCGGCCGGTGTTTCAAATGTCCAATCTTTGGGTGAATTGCTGAAATCGACCAATTTACGTGCGCGGCTGTATGCGTCGGGAATGTTGGGAATCTGAATTTTAAGTGCATCTTCCTGTGCCAAAAAAAGCGAATAGGCTTGGAGCGTTTTATTCCATTCCCCCATTTTTTCGTATTCGAGGGCAAGCCGTATGTATAATTCGGTTTTATTTACTTCGTCGGCAAAATGCGTGATAAGCTGATTAAAATAGTCGATGCGGTTTTCCGGAGCCGTACTGATTTGAACAAGTGTTTGCAGGCATAAAATATGAATCGACGTACCCTGAACGCTTAAATCGTCGTAATTTTTGATAATGCGCTCCAAATACATTTCCGCGATAGGGTCTGCACCTTTTTCCCGATATGTGTAAGCGGTTAAAAGCAGCCAATAGGCGTTGTACGGATCTGCAGGGTATGTTCGCACATAATCCGTTAAAAATAAAATCAGTTCGTTGTCTTTTTTTTCTTTACGGTAATTGACCGCCCATTGATTG
>CAUTRX010000224.1:0-3121 GCA_963540775.1 uncultured Treponema sp.
TCCAAAACGGCAACCGTAGCACCCAGCTCTTTTGCCGTAATAGCGGCGGTTAAGCCCGCGCCGCCTGCACCGACAACAATAACGTCGTAGGCATATTCGGTTTTTTCGAGTACTCCCTGCGCTTTTACCGCCGGCATTGCGGCAATGTATTTGTCGTTTGCACCGGCGGCTTGCACCGTTTCGCGCAATATGCGTTTGACGGCGCTCGACGTGATCGTCGCCCCGCTGATGCTGTCGATATTAACCGAACCGGAGTTGACGACGGCATTCGTCATAAGATCAATTGCTTTGCTTCCGATTCCCGGCGTTTCATCCGACCGGACGACATCAACGAAAGCTATCTTTCCGTCTTTGACCGTCGTCTGAAGCGTAATCATACCGTTGTGTCCGCCGGACGACTGTGTGTACATGCCGTCTTTTAAACCTTTTTTACCGGCACAAGCCGTAAAAAAGGCAGTACATGCAATTAAAAGTGTAATTGCAATTTTTTGAAAATGTTTCATTTTCCCTCCATAATTTTCCTTTTCCGAATTTTGTATATGCAACTCTTTTATAAGAGGCCGGAAGAGATTTCTTTTTTTGTCAGTTGTTTTTATTGTGTTCAAACAGCCTGCTTTCGTTCTCGTTTTCTTTGCCGCAGAAACCGTATAGGGTGCCGGAAAATAGTCACTGCAGATAAATCCTGCAAGCTTCCCCTGCCATAATTTGTCGATGTAAAAATTATATTATATTTTCTTTTATTTTGCAATAAATGTATCCATAAATCCGGCCCGTACGTGCATGGTACACGGCAAAACGTTAGGTCTCAAGCACACGGTTGAGCAACAAACATACTTGTTTTGCCGGGTGCACTGCCCGGCGTACTTGTAAAAATCGGCATTTTCAAGTAAACTGGTATTATGAAACAGGTGTTGCTTATTGATACTCCGCCGCTGTTCCGCGAATTTTTGAAAGAAAAATTAACTTCCGAAAAAATCACCGTTGAAACCGTGTGGGGTCGACGCGATGCCTTTGCAAAAATGTTATCCGTTTTGCCGGATCTTATCATCATCGATGTACCGGACCGCTTAAACGAATTGATCGAATTTTTTGAAAAAAAACGTGTCGACCCGAACGCACACTCGATTCCCGTTATTTTAAGCGGCCCGATTCCGCCGCGGGAGTTGGTGACAAAACTCCCTTCGTACAAGGTTATAAAATATTTTAACAAACCGATTAAATTCGACGTATTTTTTGAATTTATCGGGCAAATGTTACAAATTCCCATTTCGATTGATCCGACGCCTTCCATTTTGGAAATACACTTAAATAAAAATATTATTTTTATCGAAGTAGCGCAGGGATTAAACAGAGAAAAATTGGCTTTGCTCAAATATCGAATCGATGAAATGATTGAAGGTAAAAAAATCGTTAACCCCAAGGTAGTTTTAATGATGAGCGATCTTAAGCTGAATTTTTCCGATGCGATAAATGTGGAATTGCTTTTAAACAACGTTACGTTTGATACGCGCATTCAGCATAAAGATATAAAAATATTATCCACAGACAGCTTTATATGCGATTTTATCGACGGACACGAAGAATTTGAAGAAATCGAAGTTGTTGAAGATTTATCAAAAGTGTTACCCCGTTTGGTTGACGCTCCGAAACAAGGCGACATAAACGATGTTATTACGGAAAATATTCTTGCGCAAACCGAGGACGTGCAAGAAGGTTCGGTAGAAATGCGCTTTTATTCGGAAAGCGCTAACGCCGTTGCGGACACTAAAAATCACAAACTGCAAGTAGCCGTTGTCGACGATGATCCGATTACGCGCAAAATACTGCGTTCGGCTTTTACCGCGCTCAACTGCCATTTGGATTTATTCGATTCGGGCTCGAGGTTCCTTGATGTCATAAATCAAAAAATATACGACATGGTGGTGCTGGATATTTTTATGCCGGAGATGTCGGGCTTTGATATTTTGCGCGAGCTTAACAGCAGGCAGTATTCAAGTCCCGTAATCGTGTATTCATCGGCGACTCAAAGAACCACGGTAATTCAAGCTTTGAGCTTGGGGGCAAAAGCGTACCTTCTAAAGCCGCTTAAACCGGCGGCTGTCATTCAAAAAGCTTTGGAGATATTGAATATTAAACTGTAAAATGCAAACGGAAAAAGCGGATAACGCACATACAGGACGATTTTTTGCAAATACGATTCACGAACTGCGCACGCCTTTGCAGACAATCGTCGGCACTTTGGAGCTTTTACAGCAAACCGATTTGGATACCGAACAGGCCGAACACGTACGCCAATTACAGTTCAGCAGCGATATTTTATTGTCGTTTGCGAATAATATTTTGGATTTTGCGAAAATTCAATCGGGAAAATTCACGATAGAAAAAATACCGATGAATATCATCGATATTACCGAACAAACCGTAGACCTTATTTGTCTTGAAGCCTATAACCGCGGCTTGGAAGTTGTTACCGACATAGATTACGGCATTTTTCCTTTTATCAGAGGAGACCCCATCCGCATTCAGCAAGTTTTATTGAATTTTATAAAAAACGCTTTAAAATTTACTCATAAAGGCTATATCCATACGCGGCTTTCCAAAACGCACGACGGCCGCCGGCTTTTGTTTGAAGTTGAAGATTCGGGAATCGGGATTCCCGAAGAAAATCAAACCCATTTGTTTAAAGATTTTTATCAAGGACATGCGTCCACCACGCGAAAATACGGCGGAACGGGGTTGGGGCTTTCCATTTCCAAGGGCTTGGTCGACGCGATGGGCGGAGAACTGGGTATGCGGCCGAATCCGTCCGGCGGCTCGGTATTTTGGTTCAGCATTCCGCTTGAAGAATTGCCGAAAGAAGAAGTTGCGCGCCGGGAAAATACCGATAAATACACGCTGCCTGCATCGTCGTTCCCTTTGAATATTCGGATTTTACTCGTAGACAACAATGAGCGGGCATTGCAGAGTTTGTGCGCCAAACTTAAAATTTTTAACCGCGGTCTTATCGACACCGCTTCTTCGGGAGAACAAGCACTCGCCCAAATGAGAAATGCCGCCGCCCAAGGTAATCCGTATGCCGTTGTTTTTATCGATATGATTATGCCCGGCATGGACGGCTGGT
>CAUTRX010000225.1:0-3118 GCA_963540775.1 uncultured Treponema sp.
GTTCCACGGCGCTTTACCCGCTTTAAAAAACCAAAATTCGGTACCGAATTGCGGATAAATGACGATGTTTTCGCTTTCGTACACTTTTTGAGCGTTGAGCGCGCCGGTAACCCAGTGAGCCGTTCCCGTGTTAAAAGCAAACGTATTTGCATCCGTGTCGTCGCTGTTTATAATGCGGATGGACGGAAGGGCAACGTTTGCCGCATCGTAATAGTGAGGATTTTTTTTCAGCACCGTAAGTTTCGAACCGCGTTCTTTAAGCATAAAAGCGCCCGAATATACGTCCTTGTTACGATGCGTAACGGCAAAAGCATGATGACATAAAATCTTCGGAAAATGCTCCGCCGGCGTGTTCAGGTGAACCGCAAGCGTGCGTTTGTTTTTCACTTGAATACCGACTTTTTCGGCAGCGCCTTTGCCCGTGCGGTAATCGGAGACGCCTTTTATGCAGTCCAAAAGAGAGGCAAACGGTGCTTGCGATGCGGGATTTAAAAGCGTAAGCCACGAATCTTTTACGTGAGCGGCTTCTATGGCTTCTCCGTTACTGAACGCCAAATCGTCCCGCAGCGTAAACGTCCACGTTTTGCGGTCGCGCGAAATACGGAAGCTTTTTACCGCAGCCGGTAGCGCTTCCAGCGTCAGCGGATCGTAAGAAAACAATCCCTCATACAAGCCGTTCAAAATTTGCGCTTCGGAATTGTAATTTGCCGTATGCGGATTCAAATCGTATGTATGCGCGGCGTCGATAATAACCAGTTCCCGCTGTATATGCGGGTCAAAAGGCATACCTTCAAGTTCTTTTATGCTTTGTTTATGTGCGCACACCGGCACACACATAAACAGAACGCACAAAACCGCCGCAGCTTTACATTTTCTACCCATTTGTGATTCCCAATTTCCGCATTTGTTCCCGTTCGGATATGTACGCGGTGTATTCGGCTTTACGCTGATTGATTTTTATCAGTGTGTTTTTTATCGCCGTCAATTCAATTTGAATACCTTTTACCTTGCTTCTGTTCGTCGCGTTTACAGCCGTTTTAAAAAATTCATCAAACCCCTCAAGCTGCAGTTGCACATTGTGACATTCGCCGAGCTGACGATCAAGATAATCCAACAAAGCCGCTTCTTCCATTTCCATCATTTTTTGTATATTACCCGAGCGGGGCATACCGAAAGAAGTATACAGGCGTATACGCTTCGTAATATTTTCGACAAATGAATTGTAATGCACAGTTTGATTTTTTACCGTATGCGTAATAGGATTGTTTATGTTCAGCTTGTATTCGACCGGACGTTCGGGAATATTAAAGGCTTTGCGAAAAACCGCTTTAAATTTTTCAAAAAAACCGTGATGTTCGCTTTGCAGCAAGCTGTGATTTTCCTCTATCTTGGGCACAATATTCGAATACTGAGGAACAAGTGCGGCAAAAAGCTGAAAGGCACTTATTAAAAGTTGCTTTGTGTCTACCGCCGCTTGTTTTTTTTCGACCTTTTGCTCTTTTACACCGATTCTTTCCAAGACAGCTTGCCGCCGTGCTTCTTTATCGTTCGCCACTTCTTCGCGCACGATTTCTTCAATCAATTCGGTATAAAAGGGTTGGCCGTTCATAGCGGCTGAAAAGTGCTTACGTATCAGATTCGTACCGTTTTCGCATGTCATAGACGCACGCAGGGGGGCAAAAGCATCACTGTCCAAGATTGAGCGGCGCACATCGACTTTGTACAGCTCTCGTCTAAAATCCGTTACGTCTTTCAGAATGGAATTAATGTGCGATAAATTTTTCGATATAAAATTGATTGAGTCGTTTACCACGCTTACCGACAGCACATCGCTTCCCACTTTAATGGTGGTAAACAGTTCGCCCAACACACGGCTGGTTTGTTTTGCTGCCGGCCCCATCAAAGAATTCCAGCTGATGTATGTATTCAGCTGCATTAATTTTTTAATGTTACTCAGCGTCAGCGTTTCTATCGAAAACTTAAAATAATTACACAAAAACTCAAGGGAACTTTCGTATTCCGAAAGCTGTACGCCCAATGCCGTCGCCTTTTCGCTGTCTTTAAAATCTTCCTGAGCGGGAACGGTAATTTGCGTAACTTTTTTATCTAGTTTGTATGGATCGCTTTGAATCAAGCCTTTTTTTAAAAGCATGGATAAAAGAGTATTAAAAACTTCGCGGTAATTGCGGTAGTCGTCCACCAATTTAGGCAAAACAGTCATGTCGTACCATGTTGTTTTTGCTTCCGCTGCGGCATATAATTCGTTTTCAAAATCCGTAGAAGTACTCATGATCTTATTATCGGCAGTTTGTCCGTAGATACAAAGTAAAAAAACAAAGCAACCCCGGCGCTTTATTTTAATCGGACGCACAAAAAAATTCAATACGTGCATTGGCTTTGACCATTATCCTCTTTTATGATATAATGGCTACGTATGAGTAAAGTTAAAACCGCTTTTAAAGTCAATCAAAAAATCGTATATCCGAGTCAGGGTGTCGGTAAGATTGTTGAAATCAAAGAAAAAAAATTTAACGATAAAAAACTGCTTTATTATGTAATGTATTTGGAAGTTTCGGATATGACCATTATGGTGCCGGTTGACCGTTGCGAAGAATTGGGTATCCGCGCCATCGTTTCGGCGGATGAAGCGCAAAAAGCGTTGCAGGTAATCGGTGAAGATTTTGAACCCATCACTTCGGACTGGAAACTGCGCTACCAAATGAATTTGGATTTATTAAAAAAAGGCACCATAAGCGATATTGCGATGATTGTGCGCTCCTTGTATCACCGCAGTAAAGTCAAGGAATTGCCGATTTTAGAGCGTAAACTGTACGATTCGGCAAAAAAGCTTTTGGAAGACGAAATATGTTTTGCGCTGGAAAAAGATTCGGCGGAAGTTGAAGCGCTTATTCTTGAAAAACTTGAACCCGCCGGCGCACACGATGAGGGGCGCCGCAACAATTCGGCATTGACAAACTTAAACGATGATGACGAGTTTCTGGATGACGATGACGAAAGCGGCATGATCCCCGATGATGACGATGACCACCAACAAAAAACCAACCCAACAAAAACACAAGCCCACAAAAAAACCGCCGCCCCCACAACGTCCCGAATC
>CAUTRX010000226.1:0-3116 GCA_963540775.1 uncultured Treponema sp.
GCTATCTGCACTTGGCTTGCCTGACCGTAATCCAAAGAACACGACGGTTGCAGCGCAGACAGCGCACAAAACAAAAAAAGCCGAACCGTTTTACCTGTCCGTATGCGGTATTTCATCGTCCGCTTTTACTCCTATAGGCTGGCGTGCCGCGCGTATGCGGCGCCGATAAAGGCGGTAAACAAGGGGTGCGGACACGACGGGCGCGAAATAAATTCGGGATGAAACTGTACACCGATACCCCACGGGTGATTTTTCCATTCAAAGGCTTCGACCTGTTTACCCGGCCGGGATAAGGCGCTTATGTTTAAGCCCTGCGCTTGCATATCGGCGCTGTAGCTGCGGTCAAAGCCGTATTTACTGCGGTGGCGTTCGGTAACCGACGTTTGTCCGTAAATGTGCGCCAGTTTTGAACCGTCTGCAATGTCGATTAAGCCGTCGCCCAAACGCATAACGCCCGATGCGGTTCCTCCCGTTTGTTCTTCAGGTAAACTGATAACCGGATAGCTTGAATCCTGTACGAATTCGGTGGAATCGGCGTCTTTTTTTCCCAAAAGACTGCGGGCGGTTTCTATCGCCATAAGCTGCATACCCAAGCCTATGCCCAAAAACGGCACCGCCTGTTCCCGCGCGTAGCGCACCGCTTGCAAGAGTCCCAAAAAACCGCGCTGTCCGTAGTTGTCGGGAATGATAATTCCGTCCATGCCTTTAAAAAGCGGTGCTATGTCCGATGCGCTTTCTATCGATTCGGCGTCTATTTTATGTAGTTCAAGTTCCAGACCGTGGGCGCTGACTGCCGCATGAAACAAAGACTCGCGTACCGATTTATAACAGTCGTCCAAAAAAGTTTTTCTGCCTATCATGCCGATACATACCGTACCTGCAGGATTATTCAGTTTGTGTATAAAATCCGTCCATGCGCTTATGTCTGTTTTGCGCCCCTTCCAGCCGAGTTTCGATAAAATTACCGCGTCCAAGCCCTGACGGTGAAATTCGACCGGCAATTCGTATATCGTTTTACGGACATCGATCGATGTAAAAACCGATTCTTTTTCGACATTGCAAAACGAAGCGATTTTTTTGCGCATGTCGTCTTCCAGCGGAATATCGGTTCGGCACAGTAAAATATCGGGCTGAATACCCATTTGCTGCATATTTTTAACCGAATGCTGCGTCGGCTTTGTTTTTAATTCGCCGCCGGTAATTATCGGCACCAGCGTCAAATGGATTGATAAAGCGTTTTCCCGTCCCTGTTCGCGGATAAGCTGGCGTGCCGCTTCCAAAAACGGAATGGACTCTATGTCGCCGACCGTGCCGCCTATTTCGATGATTACCACATCGGTACCGTTTTGGGCGCCCACCAGCATAATGCGTCGCTTTATTTCGTCGGTTATGTGGGGAATAACCTGCACCGCCCGCCCGTTGTAGCGCCCGCTGCGCTCGTTTTTAATAACTTCTTCGTAGATTTTTCCGGTAGTAACGGAATTTAAATGGCTTAATGATATGTTTGCAAAACGGGCGTAGTTGCCCAAATTCAAATCGGTTTCCGCTCCGTCGGCGGTTACATACACTTCTCCGTGCTGATAGGGATTCATGTTGCCGGCGTCTACATTTATGTACGGATCACATTTCATCATTGCAATTTTTAAGCCGCTACTTTCCAAAAGACCGGCTATTGCAGCCGAAGCGACACCTTTTCCCAAACTGGAACACACGCCGCCGGTTACCAAAATATATTTACACATTCCGCAATTTTCACATCTCTGTCGGTTTTTGTCAACTATTTAAAATCCCCTGTTTACTTTTTTTTACTTATCCATTATAATCATTCATATGATTGATTTACTGACCGATGCGCAATTTGATATGTTCCGCAAAGTTATATACGATGAAAGCGGTATCACTTTTTCCGCTGCCAACCGGTCAATTCTCGACAGTCGTTTAAAAGAACGCTTACGCGAAAAAAGTTTGGAAAACGTTGAAGATTACTACAAAATGATTCTTTCCGACAAAGAAGAAATGAAAACGTTTTTGGACGCGGTAACGACAAACTTAACCCGCTTTTTCAGAAATCAGCCTCATTTTGATGCGTTAAGCAATTACGTTGTTCCGAAAGTAATCGAATTGAAAAAACAAAGCATTCAGCGTACCATAAAAGTGTGGAGTGCCGGCTGTTCTACCGGTGAAGAACCGTATACCATTGCGATGGTTTTAAAAACGATTTTACCGCCCGGAATGGATTTTGAAATTACGGCCTCCGATCTTTCGTTAAAATGCCTGATGACGGCAAAACAGGGCTTTTATGCGGATAACCGCGTGACCGGTATTCCCCCCGATTACCTTTCGCGTTTTTTTACCAAAGTGGACGGCGGGTATCAGGCAAAAGACGAATTAAAATCGAAAATAGAATTCGACTATCACAATCTAAAAAACGATTCGGGTTTGCGCAATATAGATATTTTATTTTGCAGAAACGTGCTCATTTATTTCGATGAAGCCGCTCAGCTTGTCGTTATAAACCGCTTTTGGGAGTCGATGGCTGCAAAATCGTATCTTTTTATCGGACATTCGGAATCTTTATTCGGAATGGATACAAAGTTCGAGTTCCTAAAAACCGATTGGGCTTGCTTGTATCAAAAAAACACTTAATCACGGTGGGTTATCATGGATACTATTGATGTTTTAATTGTTGACGATTCCGCTCTTATGCGTAATCTCGTTTCCAGAATGCTGGAAAACGTTCCCGGAATACGGATCGCTGCAAAGGCGATGAACGGGCAAATGGCATTGGAAAAAATTCCCCGTGACAATCCCGACATAGTAATTCTCGATCTCGAAATGCCCGTTATGACCGGTATTGAATTTATGCGTGAACGTAAAAAATCAAACATAGATGTACCGGTTATTATTCTTTCCAGTATCGCTCACCGCGGCGCTGCCATTACGATGGAATGTCTTGAATTGGGGGCAAGCGACTTTTTGCTTAAACCTTCCAATGTCGGTTCCGAAGATATCGGAAAAGTCGCCGACCGCGTGGTCCAGATGGTGCAAAGTTACGGCGGCTCTTACGCCCGTAAAAAAGGTAAAAAAATTCCCTTTTTCGGCTGGGGAACCGAAGC
>CAUTRX010000227.1:0-3108 GCA_963540775.1 uncultured Treponema sp.
GATAGAGGCACGCTCCAACGTTGGATAGAGGCACGCTCCAACGTTGGATAGAGGCGCAATCCAACATTGGATAGTAATACTCTCCAACGTTGGATAGAGGCACACTCCAACGTTGGATAGAGGTACGCTCCAATGCTGGATAGAGGCACACTCCAACGTTGCAACGTATTAGCCTTCAGCGGCAGCGGTCGAGCTCCGTCCGAACGGGGGGCCGATATGCGATACGGTGTACGGCCTCTTGACTTAAACCGTATTTTAACCGGTATACTTACCGTATCAGGAGGTTATCCATGAACGAATTTAACGGCGTGGCCGATACCATGCTTATCCCGATGGCGGCGCGGATTTACGCATCCAAGCGATTCCCCGAATATTTTTATGACAAAACGGCTTTGTCTCTGGAAGAAAAAATCCCGCAGGATGCGCTTGAGCGGATTTGGAAATCATCTTCCGAATACACGATGCTGGCTTCGGTTGCCCGCTATTACAATTTTGACGAGATGATAAAAAGCTTTTTTGCCCGGCATGGAAAATGCAACATCGTCAATCTCGGTGCGGGCTCGAAACGGCGGCGTTTCGGCTGCAGGCGGACGACGCAATCTTTTACGAAATCGATTTGCCCGAAGTGATCGAACAACGCACACATATTCTGGGCGCAAAAGAAAACGAGCGGCTTATCGGTGCCGACCTTTTTACGTTGGAATGGGCGCAGCACATCGACACTGCGCTTCCGTCTTTGCTGATTGTCTCAGGCGTCTTTCAATATTTCCGCGAAGAAAAGATTGTGCGGTTTTTGGCAGACGTTAAAAACCGCTTTGCGAAAGGAGAATTGATTTTCGATGCGACAAACGAGGTCGGTATAAAATACGCGAATAAGTATGTACGAAAAACGGGCAACACTTCGGCGCAGATGTATTTTTACGTAAATGACTGTTCGGCTTTTGCACAAAAATGCAGTATGACGTTGATTGAGCAGCGCACCTTTTATACCGCCGCGCGGAAAATGCTGAAGCGCAAACTGAAGCTGTATACCCGCATCGCAATGAAAGTGTGCGACGACGGCGGAAGAACGGTTATCTTACACTTACAGCTGAATTGAGCGGGCGGCGGGGCCTCCGATATTAGACAGCCATGTCTGCGATAGAGGCGCAGGCTTACCGCCTGTTCTTACACGCTGATTTTTTCCGCATCGCAGTACCATTCATACAGAACGCTTTTTGTTTGCTCGTCCAAGTATCTTTCGGGAATAAGTATGCCGTTGTATTGTTCGCAAACGAGAGCGATATTATTGTTATACAAAAAAAGATATGTAACCCAATGCTTTTTGTATATGTAATCGACGCTCTGCATTTCCATACGGATCGCATCTTTTGTTATATGCAGGCGGACATTCGGATTTGAACCGCCTGCCGTTTTGTTCATTCTCCGTTCCGTTTCTTTTTTGTACGCCTTTACGCGTGCGGTGTACATACCGAACAATACGGGAACCGCTATCAGTACGGCGAAGTGATAATATCGTACCTGATAATACGCCGAGTACGCCATACCCGAAAGAGCCGATAGAGCCGATATGAATGCCGCCGTATAAAGCAGCCATATTCCCGGGGATTTTTTTATTCCAATAGACTGCAAACATACCAGACCTTTATAGCGCAAGCGCACAAGACCTTTAAACCGCAAGCATACCAGACCTTTAAACCGCCAGACTGCCCATCGGATCCCAGGGGGCAAGTTCAATCGGTTTTTGTTCGAGCATATCGCGCTGCTCTTTTGTTAAATACTTTTTGTGTACAACGATTTGGTAGGTAAACTCGTTGAACCATTCGTCGCTCATAACCCAAAAGCCGTCTTTACCGACATCTTTACCCCAGCTGTTTTCAACTCGCCAGCGGTTCGGCTTTCCGTCGTCGGTTATATTTACCCCCGTAAAGGTCATCGCGTGGGTCATCAAACTTTCGCGGTAGTCGAGCCGCTGTTCTTTTGTAAGGGGGAATTCGGTACCGAATAAAAGGTCGGGGCGCAAAGCTTTTACCGACAACAAGCCTTCGGTTTTTAAAAACCACTGTTGAACGTCGCTTCCGAACCACACGGATTCTCCTGCCGAAAGCTGGGCACAGGCGGCTTTTTTTAATTCATCGATCGGCAGGTTTAAGTACCGGACGGGGGTTCCGCCCGCGACGTTTCCCAAATAGCGGACGGTGTAGGTTTTATAAAAGGGCTTATCTTTTGTCGGCGCATTGATAAGACTTACGTAATCGTCAAGCTTCATTCCCACATATTTTTTGAAAAACTCCTTCGGGGTTGCATTGATGCGGATAAACTTGTCGTCTTTGTCGCGGGTTTCCCACGTAAAAGAAGCCGGCGGTTTTCCCAGCGAAATGCACAACATTCGGTACACTTCGCTCATCATGGTTTCTTTAAGAGCACGAAGTTCGGTTTGACTTTTGCCTTGTGCATGGCCTTCGCGTAAACGCAGTACCCATTCGCGCAGTTTTAGGGTAAGATATTTTGTCAGGTCTTTTGTTGCCGAAGAATCAAAACTCTCCGGCATCGCCTCTTGAGGAATAACGCCGTATTTTTGTACCAAATCGGCGAACATATCCCATTGACCGCCGTCGGCGACGGGGGCGTCCAAAAGATGGTACATGAGTCTTCCGTCAAGCGGTTCGTCAAGGGTGGACAGGATGTTTTCCAAAAACCAGTTTGATTTTTCCAGCTTGTCCCAAAACAAAGGGTAGCTTTGCGAAAGCTCCATGTTCTTTAATTTGAGCTTTTTCATAACGCGGCGGCGCATAATATTGAGCGCGGCAAACATCCAGCAGCGCCCCGATTGTTTTTGATTCGTCACCTCACCGGCATCCATCGAAACGGAAAAATTGTTTTGGCAAAAGCGCGTTTCTTCATAATCGATACAGCTTGCACCGATACCGTTTTTTACCGCCGCATTCATCGCCGATATATGGGCACTTTCGCGGTCAAAATCTTGTTCGAATTGCGTAAGCACGGCGGCCGAAAGTTCCGCGGTTTTGTCGGCCTTCTTTTTTTGTACTTCGGTCATGCGCTTATAATAGTGTGCGCCCGTACAATGGTCAATAGCGCGGGAAAAGA
>CAUTRX010000228.1:0-3102 GCA_963540775.1 uncultured Treponema sp.
AAAGGTACCATGCGTTCCTTGTGGATAAGCAGGCTTAATGCCGCCGTCAGAAATGAAGGTATGAGTTATTCGCGCTTTATTGACGGATTGACAAAAGCCCGTGTAATCATCAATCGGAAGGCCCTTTCAAATATGGCAATTGAAGATCCGCAGGCTTTTAAGGCGGTTGTGGAAACAGCAAAAAAAGCGGCCGGAGTTTAGTGCATGATTTCCCTAAATCAAATTCGGCTTCTCGAACAAAGGGTAGAAAGCATATTGCAGCTTGTCGAGCGGCTCAAAAATGAAAAATCGGTACTCGAAAAAGAAAATGCCGATTTAAAATCCGATTCGAAGCGGCTGTATAAAAAATGTGCAGACCTTGAAGAAGCCGAAGGAAAGATCGAAGAGGGAATTTTAAGCGTTTTGAACCGCCTCAACGATATGGAAGACGCGATTCAAAACGCATCATCGGACAAAGAGCCCGTACCGCCTTCGCAGCCGGTTAAAACGGAGACGCCTGCCGATGAACGGAATGCCGCCGTCTCTGCGGCGGAAAACACACCTGAACAGACAACGAGCATTCCGCAGGCTGCCATGCCTGAAGAGAATTTGCAGGCGGCGCCGAACGCCCAGTTGGATATTTTTTGATGGGAATTCTTCACATAAATGCGCTGGGGACGTCTTTCAGTATTCAAGCAAAAGAAAGTGATGCATACCTTGAAGAATTATTGGCGCGATACAAGGATTTAGCGCTGCGTATTGAACAGGGAACGGGTTTAAAAGACAATTTAAAAATCGCAATTATGACCGGCATCAGTTTGTGTGACGAATTAAAACAAATGCAGCTGCATAAAAGTCAGGATGTCGGCAGCATAAATCAATCCGAAGAAGACCTTTTTGAAGCGGAACAAATCGCACTGAAATTAATCGAAAACATAGACAGGGCTCTGCGATAATGCCCGTTCACCTTTGGGTCGATGCGGATTCCTGTCCGGTAAGCGTACGCGAAATGATTATCCGCTTTGCCGAACGTCTGAAGCTTAAAACCGTTTTTGCGGCGAACCGTTCCATTCCCCTACCCTCCCGCAAGTTTTTGCATATGCACGTAACCGAAAACACTCCCGATGCCGCCGATAATTACATTGCCGAAAATTGTACGCACGACGACATTGTCGTAACGCGGGATATTCCGCTGGCAAAGCGCCTCGTCGACAAGGGTATTACGGTGCTAAATGACCGCGGAACGGTGTACAATGCGGAAAACATAGGAGAACGGCTTGCGCTGCGCAATTTTAATTTGGAATTGTACGAAAGCGGCTTGAATGCCGAAAAAACGGGCAGTTTCGGAAAAAAAGAACTGAATTTATTTGCCAACGGCCTTGATCGCGAATTACAAAAAAAGCTGAAAAAATAAATAATACCGTAGTAACAGGTATACGCCGTTATGCTTCGGGCCATGTCGACTTTATGGAACGGATAATGGGCTGAATTTCCAAAAAAGCTTTTACGACTTCCGGATCGAATTGCTTTCCCGCTTGAGAAGAAATTTCTTCGAGCACCGATTGATCGTCCCAAGCGTCCTTGTATACGCGCTTGGAAGACAGGGCGTCAAACACATCGGCTAAAGCGACAATACGGGCGGCTAAAGGAATTTCTTCTTCGCTCATCGGCTGCACACACATAGAAGACGGAATTGTTTCCAGCGTTATGTTTGCAACGTCCACGTGTCCCGGGTATCCTTTACCGTCCCAGCGTTCGTGGTGGTGCAAAGCGACTTCAAACGACATTTGATCGAGCGGAGATTCAATAGATGAAAAAAACATCGCGCCGATAACGGTGTGCGCCTTTATCATCTCGTATTCTTCGGGGGTAAAAATGCGCGGCAGCTTTAAAATAGTATCGGAAATGCCTACCTTACCCACATCGTGCAGCATAGCCGCAATTTTCAGTTTATCGCGGAATTTATGCCGTTCTTCATCGCAAATCCAGTGATTAAAGGCCCAGCGGTCGTAAATTTCGACGGCATAACTGGACACGCGGTTTACATGCGCGCCGGTTTCTTTCGGATCCCGCAGTCCGGCCATACTGATCATGCGTAAAACCATAGCGCGCGTTAATTTTGCCCGTTCCAAAGCTTGTACCGCTGAAGTTGCAAAATGCCGCATATACAATTCATCATCTTCGGTAAACGGAATGACGGTACCGTTTTTACCGTTGCGGTTGATAATCTGTAAAACCCCCAGTGTTTCTTTGGTGCGGGTAACAAGCGGAACGGTCAACATTGATTTGGTGCGGTAGCCGGTAATCAAATCGGGTTGTTTATTAAAGCGGTAAGGCGTATCGTCGCCGATTTCATATACATCGGAAATATTAAGCGTTGTACCGGTTAACACGGTGTAACCGGCGATCGATTTTTCGTTCACCTGAAAAGAAAACGAGGCAAACGGAACCTTTTGCCCCATGTCGAGCCGTTTTTGCAAGGTGGCGTTTTGTGCGCACTTTATAGTCAGCATATTTTTTTCATACGTATAGATTGATCCCGCGTCGGCGCCGGTAACATGGCAAATTTCCGACAACAGACGTTCAAGCAAAATATCCATATCCTGAATTTCGCCTAAAACCCGTTCGGCTTCCACAATGCTTTTCAGTTTTCGTTCATACTTTAATTTTTCAGACATACTCCGTTCCCAAGCATAATCAGTGCTCTCCAAAAGTGGAATAGATTCCATAGCACTATAGCCCAAAAACCGCACGTTGTCTATATAAAAAATACGGCGAACAGAGCCTTCGACATGAACGGGAACCGACAAAAAACGCTCGCTGTCGATGGGTGCGCCGTTCCGCACAAAACCCGCTTATCTACAGCTTTTCTGTCATCCCTGTCGGAACCTTCAAACACAGCTCCTACCCGCTTTTATCCATCCCGACATGGAAGTCAGGAATGCTGTAAGTTTCCGAGTTTGGCGAAGACAAACTCGAAGCAGAAAACCGCACAGGGATGTGCCGTTTTCTGCCATTACGCTACAGGTGTGTCCCGCATTACGCTTACGGTCACTCCGTCCTTATAGGGGCAAGAATTGTACCTCCTTGTACAATTCTTGCTTCGGGTTTTGTTTGCACAAA
>CAUTRX010000229.1:0-3099 GCA_963540775.1 uncultured Treponema sp.
AAGCAATACCTTCTTGTATAGTTCCTGCCATAATCATCCCCGCATTATTATAGCATACAATCCCTTTACGGTAAATCCCGATTTACCGTAAAGAGTCACACCTTAAAAAAATCGGCGGGAATATCGGCACAAGCGGCCGCACAGGGCTGCGACAAAATACGGCTTACCGATATAAATCCTTCCCGCACCGCCGTATAATCGGTACCCTCATGAAGCGGCGTGTGCACATCACCGCCTTTACAAAAACTGTAGATGCACCCGTCGGGAGCCTCGATAAGTTCGGCCGAATCGCGGTAAGTACGCCGCGAAGGAACGGTCATCTTCCAGCCTTTATAGGCGGCACCGTCATACGCGTTTATATTTACAAAAACGTCGCGCTCGCACAAACCGATCAGTTTTTCCAAATTGTTGCGGACAAAAAGCGCCAAAGGCTCGTAGTTCCAATTGCCGTCGCCGGTTTCCAAACTGACGGCAATGCCGGGAATGCCGTGCAGCGAAGCTTGTCGTGCGGCGGCGGCAGTACCCGAATATACAATATCGGTTCCGATATTCGAGCCACGGTTTATACCCGAAATAACCGCATCGGGTGCACGAGGCATAAGCTTTTTGGTACCGACATCGGTACAGTCGGCAGGCAGGCCGGAACACTCGTACATACGCTCCGCCGTTTTTTTTATACGCAGAGGTTTCAGCATGGTAAAACCGTGCGAAACACCGGAACGGTCGCGGTCGGGCGCGACAACGTACACCGTGTGCTCGGCGGATAAAACCCGTATTAGCGTTTCAAGTCCTGCGGCTCCGAAGCCGTCATCGTTTGTCAGTAAAACAGTCATGCAATTCCTCTTTTTAGGATAAAAGTATGGCCGCGCCGCCTGCGGGCTTTACTTTACGGCACACCGGATGAAAGCCGAAAATGCGCTCGTATTCGGTTATCTTCTTTTCGTATTCTTCAACATCGCTTGTTTTAAGAATCGTATACAAACAGCGCCCGAAGCCTTTACCCGTTATGCGCGAGCAGGCGGCAGGTTTGCGCGATGTGGTTATTTCAAACTCCAGTACGCGCTTTACCAGCCAGTCTATTTCCGGACAGGATATATCATACAAATCGCGTAGCGATTCGTGCGATTTATTTACCGCCCGTGCAAAAAGAAAAAAATCCCCGCCGCGAAGTCCTTCGGCGGCATCCATAACCGAGTGGTGTTCTTTCATAATACACAAAAGGCGCCGGCGCGTGTCCTCGTTGATAACCGAAAATACATCGTTTATTTCAATATCGGATTCGTTATATATCCAAAACCCTTTTTTTTGCAGTTTTAATTCCGCCATAAGCAAAAAATTTTCAGGGCAGCGCAGCGCTTCTTCATCCCACACCGAAATACGCGGTACCCGCGTGTCGGTCAATAAAATCGAGTAGCCTTCAAAATTAAAAGGCAGCGGCGTCCCGGTATTTTTTGAATGATCGATGAGTAAACAGGTGTCCGGCTGCGCGTACAGGGCGGCATACAAGTCGGCAATGTAATTGCCCGTATTCAAAAAGAATTTATTGCCGCGTTCTATCGTTTGCAGAATTTGCGCATCGGAGCACGGATGCTTAAAAAGCGTTTTACATACAAGGGCGGCGGCAACCTTTATCGCAGTGGTAATACCGAAACCGGCCGACGGCAGTATTTCGGAAAACACGGTGATATTCATCCCTTTGCACTCAAAGCCGCAGGAATTAAAACCGGCAATAACCGCTTTAAGCGCATTTGCCCACCGGTCTTCTTTGCGGAATTTCAGTGTAGAAGCGTTGCTCCTTTTGCGTTCATTCAACTGATGAAAATAAAACCGTAAAGACGAATCCTGACGCGCCGTTGCGGCAACATACACGGGTAAGTCAACCGCCATAGACAGCGTTTTGTCTTTGAAATACCAGGTGTGTTCACCGATAAGATGAAACCTGCCCGGAGCGGAAACCAAAACATCGGGGCTTTTACCGTATTCTTTGTTGTGAATGTCAATGACCCGCTTCATGTCAGAACAATGACCGCCTCTGTATCGTATTGATTTTCAAAAACAAAATCAGGTATGATGATAGTATAATGAAAGGATTTTTACAAGTTTTTTACGTACTTTTTTCCGCAATAATTACCGCTTTGGCTATTCCAAATGAAATTTTGGAGTTCGGCTCGCCGTTTTTGGGTCTATTTGCCCTCGTTCCGTTTTATACGGCTTTAACGCGGGCTTCTTCGTTTAAAGAGGCGGGATGTTTAACCGCCCTGTATATGAGCTGCGTTCATATGCTTACCAGTTTTTGGCTCGGTTATTTTAAGGACTTTGCCGTTTTTACGCTCGGAGCGACAACCGTAGTGTATGCGGCAGCCGGTTATTGGTGTGGCGGTTTGTTTTTTGCCCCCTTTTTTATAACGCGTGCACGGACGCTTGAAGAAAATGCGGGCACAAAGCCGGGCAGCAGTATACGAATTTTTTTGTTTGCCGTTTTATGGACGCTGTACGAATGGAAAAAATCCACCGGATTTTTAGCCTACCCGTGGGGAACGCTGATTATGAGCGCGTGGAAGTGGAAAATCATCACGCAGATAGTCGATATAAGCGGTACGTGGGGCATAAGCTTTTTGTTTGCACTTTTTAATGCCGTTATCGGTGAAGGTCTTTTTTTGCTGAACAAAACGCCCCGCCGCTTTAATATACGCGCGGATAGTGCGGAATACGCACACGCCGGTACCTTTGAATACGCGCGTGCCGCCGCCTTTTGCTGCCTGCTTTTTGCAGTAAGCGGAATGTACGGCGTGTATCAATACACAAAAGAGCGCACTCCCGTTAAAACCGTATGCAGCCTTTTGGTGCAGCCCGTATTCGATTCGTGGCTCGAAGACGAAGATTTTGATGCGGCAGCCCTGTCAATCGAACTTACAAAAAAAACACTGGAAGCGACGAACAAAAAGCCCGACGTAATTGTATGGCCGGAAAGTATTTTAACGTACGCACTGCCCGGCTCGTATTCTTATTACCTGCACAACCCCGAAAAAGAGCCGCTTGTTCCCTTTATTCAAAAAACGGGAATTCCCTTTATTATCGGCGGCCCGGTTGAAGTAACTC
>CAUTRX010000230.1:0-3097 GCA_963540775.1 uncultured Treponema sp.
AATGCCTACTTTTTGTTGTATTTTTCTAATTTCGGTACGCATGGAAACCCTCAGTTTTGCGTCGAGGTTTGAAAGCGGCTCATCGAAAAGCAATACGCCCGGCTCCACAACGAGGGCGCGTGCCAAGGCAACCCGCTGCTGCTGACCGCCCGACAACTGATTGGTCATACGGCCTTCCAAGCCTCCAAGTTCAACCAATTCGAGCATATTCATAACGCGCCGTTCTATTTCATCTTTGGGAATTTTGCGCAGTTTTAAACCGTAGGCGACGTTGTCGAATACGTTGTAGTGCGGCAGCAGGGCATAGCTTTGAAACACCATTGCCGTGTCGCGCTTGTTCGGCATAAGGCTGTTGATTGCTTCATCTCCCAAATAAATTTCGCCCTTATCGGGACTTTCAAAGCCTGCAATCATGCGCAGCGTAGTGGTTTTACCGCAGCCGGAAGGCCCTAGCAGAGTAACAAAGCTGCCCGGCTTTATATCCAGCGATATGTTATCGACTGCGGCAAAGTCTTTTTTTGTTTTAGGATCCTGATATATTTTGGTTACGGATTCAAGGCGTACGCCTTTGGGTGTTTTTTGCATAAGTTCAATTCCTCCTGAATCGATTGTGCGGCCGTTTAACGGCTGCGGCCCTTGCTTGTGCCGAAACGTTTAAGCAGTATATTCATAAGACTGATTGCCGCATAGGTGATACAAATCAAAATAGTTGCATAGGTGCAGGCAACCCCGTAGTTTCCTTTTTCGGCGTGTTCGTTTATACGGACGGTGATGAGCAGATATTTGGGCGTTACCAGCAGAATAATTGCAGAAATAGCCGTTATCGAGCGGACGAAAGTGGTTACCAAACCGCTGAAAAAGGATTCTTTGATAAGCGGCAGGGTAACGGTTGTAAATACCGTTGCACTGTCGGCTCCCAAATCGTAGGCCGATTCTTCGATGGAACGGTCTATTTGTCGCAGTGCGGCAATGCCGCTTCGCGTTCCGACAGGTAAAGAGCGCACGATAAACACGATAACGAGAATTGCACCCGTTCCGTACAAGCCCTGCATAAAGCCCGTATGAAAAAGTCCGCTGTTAAAACCGCGTATAAAACCGACACCCAAAACCGTTCCGGGAACCGCCATTGCAAGCATTGCCGTAAATTCCATCAAACCCTTGCCGGCAAATGTGCGCTTTACGACAAGATATGAAATCATCATCGACAGTAGAGCGGTTAGGGGAGCCGCGATAAGCGAAAGGGTAATCGAGTCGGTGAAAACACGGTAGCCGCGGTTTTTAAACACATACGTGTACCACTTTAGTGAAAGGCTGTAATCCCTGCCCCACAGTTTAAAAAGAGAACCGAAGGGAACCAAAATATACAGCGTCAGTACAAAAACGGTTACCATGACACAAAAGACGATAAGCGGAGTGCGAACACTTTTGTCCGTCATAAGAGCCCGTGCGCGCGAAGCTTTTCCGGTCAGTGTTGCAACCGACTTGCGTTCCAAATAGTATTTTTCGACTATGAATAAGCCCATCGATATGGTCAGCAAAACCACCGCCATTGCGGTTGCACCGCTTTTATCATAGGCGCCCGTAAGCTGAAGATATATGGAGGTGGCTAACGTATCGTAGTTGCCCCCGATAATCATCGGGTTTGCAAAGTCTGCCACCGATTCTATAAAGGTGATAAGAAAAGCATTACCGAGTCCGGGAAGCAAAAGCGGCAGGGTGACGGTTTTAAAAACGTGGGCGCGCGAAGCCCCCATATTGCGTGCCGCTTCTTCAAGCGAAGGGTCTATATTTTTCAGTAAGCCTTTGAGCATAAGATAGCAGACCGGAAAAAAGGTGAGCGTTTGCACGAGGGCTATTCCCGGAAGGCCGTACAGCTTTGTGGTGTTCATATTGAATAAGCCCCGTGTGATGATTCCCGTTCTTCCGAACAGAAGAATTGCCGAAAGAGACAATACAAACGGCGGCGATACAACGGGCAAAATGGAAATGGCATTAAAGAGCCGTTTTACTCCTTTTGAACCGACATCGACATAGGCATCCACGTAGGCAAACAAAAAGCCTATGAGCGTCGCTCCTATGCCGGTAATAAGTCCCAAAAACAGCGTATTTGTGATCGCCGTTCTGAACGCATGCATACGGAATATTTCGGCAAAAACCGAAAGCGTGAATTGTCCTTCAGGATATATACTGTCGATGAGCAAAATACTTAAAGGATACAAAGTAAAAAGCATTAAAAATAAAAAAATACCGGCGATAACCGTTATTAAAAACGGATCGGCAAACAGTTTTTTTCTATCGAGTGCTTCTTTTTGTGAAAAAAACATAAGACTGTTCCTGTTTGTACGGAATGATACACGTACCGCGGTTTTGTAAAGCAAACGCGGTACGGATTGTTAAAACGCCGCCTTATTTTGTTTTTATGCGCGAATCGTTAGCGATGGTTTCAAAAAAGGCTTTAACGTATTTGGGGCCGTTTGCGGCGGCATCATCGAAATTGTATACAATCGTTTCGATTTTGTCCAAACCGGCTTTAACGGCGGCGGCAACGGGTTTTGCATTGTCGATAACAAGGAACTGGTATGCTCCGTTTTCCTGTGCAAGGTTTACACAATCGGGGGACAGGGCATATTCGATGAATTTTTTTGCATTATCCATGTTTTTTGCGCCCTTGAATATAGCCGTCGCTCCGATTTCGTAGCTGGTGCCGGAAGCGGGGGCGGTCATACCGATGTTGTCGTAGCCGTTATCCACAATTTGATATACGACGTCGTGCAAAAAACCGATACCGATAACGATTTCGCCTTTGGGAACAAGTTTTGAGGGACCCGAACCGGATTTTGTGTACTGGGCAATATTTTTATCCAACGCTTTAAAATATTCCATCGCCGCTTTTTCGCCGCGCATTTGCACAATGGTGTTTACGATAAGTTTTCCCGTTCCGGCAGTGTTCGGGTTTGCAAACGAAATCAATCCCTTGTATTCGGGCTTTAATAAATCGTCCCAGTCTTTCGGCGGTTGAATATTTAAGCGCGCCAATTCTTCTTTATTCCAAAAAAAGCCCAAAATGCCGCGGTAAATACCGTGCCAGTTGTCGTTT
>CAUTRX010000231.1:0-3095 GCA_963540775.1 uncultured Treponema sp.
AAATAATACTTGCAAAAAAAATAAAGCTGTGTTACTATAGCGCAGCGTTAGTTAACTTTATGTTTTTATTTATTTAACGTTGTATTTGTGTCTATAACAAAGAGGAAAAAATGTCCGATATCGGAAAAAGAATTAAGCAAACGTGGCAGTTGTGGGTATTTTTAATACCGGCGGTATCGGCATTGCTGCTTTTTTCGTATGTGCCTATGTACGGTATTATATTGGCATGGAAAGATTATAATCCCATCGACGGTATTATGGGCAGCCCGTGGGTCGGTTTGAGACATTTTTCACGTTTTTTCCGTTCGCCCTTCTGTACATTGACTATCAAAAATACGCTGTATTTAAGCATATACGGTTTGGCGGTCGGTTTTCCGCTACCGATTATGTTGGCGCTTGGACTGAATCAAGTTAGAAATCTCGGTTTTAAAAAGACGGTACAGACGGTTACGTATGCGCCGTATTTTATTTCGGTAGTTGTATTGGTCGGTATAATCAATATCGTTTTTGCGGAAAAAGGTTTTGTCAATCAATTCTTCGGATTTTTCGGAAAAGAACCGGTACTGTTTATGGGCGGCGTGTCCTACTGGCGCCATATTTACGTGTGGTCGGGTATTTGGCAGGGGATAGGCTGGGGGGCGATTATTTATATTGCGGCATTGTCCGGTGTGAGCCCCGTGCTGTATGAAGCCGCCATTATAGACGGAACCACGAAATTTCAGCGGATTTTATACATTGATTTACCTTCCATTGCACCGACAATCGTTATCACGCTTATTTTGAACGTGGGCAGCATTATGGGCATAGGCTTTGAAAAAGCCTATTTGATGCAAAATCCTTTAAATACGGGAGTCTCGGAGGTTATTTCAACGTACATTTATAAGGTCGGATTGGTTTCCGGAGAGTACGGATTTTCTACGGCGGTAGGGTTGTTCAACTCCGTTATTAACTGCATTTTGCTGCTGTCGGTAAATCAAATTGTAAAGAAAATGGGACAAAGTTCGATTTTATAGCGGCGGAGAAGATATGCGATACATATTCGGTAGGGAATTTGCAAAACAAACCAAGCGTGATAAATTATTCGATGTTGTAAATTACAGCTGCTTAACACTGTTATTGCTCGTTGTAATGTATCCGCTGTATTTTATTATTATCGCCTCTTTTAGTGCACCGAACGAAGTTGCCGCCGGTAACGTTTCTTTTTTTCCGATCGGTTTTACCGTTAAAGGGTATCGGGAAATATTCAAGTTTTCAAAAATCTGGACAGGCTACCGGAACAGCATTCTGTACATGTGTGTCGGAACATTTGTAAATCTTGCCGCAACATTGCCTGCCGCATTTGCCTTTTCACGGAAAGAGCTGGTCGGATCGAAGTTTTTAATGCTGCTGTTTACTTTTACGATGTTTTTTTCGGGCGGTTTAATACCTTCTTACATACTGATTCAATCTTTGGGCTTGTATAATACGCTTTGGGCATTGGTCCTTCCGGGCGCGGTAAGTGTGTACAACTTGATTGTCGCCCGTACTTTTTTTGAGGTGAGCATACCGAACGAGCTGTACGAAGCGGCTATTTCGGAAGGCTGCGATTATTTTATGTATTTTTTTAAGATTGCGCTTCCCGTTTCGACATCGATTATTTCGGTAATGCTTTTGATTTACGCTGTAGGCCATTGGAATGCATACTTCAGTGCACTTATTTATCTTTCAGACAGTGCAAAAATGCCGTTGCAAGTGGTTTTGCGCGAAATACTTATTCAGTCACGGAATGTGGCCAGTTTGAGCGCTTTGAGTATGGCTCGTCTCGAAGAACAAAGGCAGTTGGGTGAGATGATAAAGTACGGAGTGATTATCGTTTCATCATTGCCGGTTTTAATAGTATATCCTTTTGTGCAAAAGCATTTTATTAAGGGAATGCTTATAGGTGCCGTAAAAGGATAACATCAAATACGGATTTCGTACGTGAAAGCGGAATTGAATTAGACAGGGGGATAACATGAAAAAACACGGAGTTTTTGTATCGATTGTATCGATAGCTTTAGCGGTATGTCTTGCAGCTTGCGGCGGTAAGTCCGCCAAAACGGGCGGAGGGCAAAAGGGCGTAACCGCTCTGACTGCAGTCGGTTTCGGAGAGCCGGGATCGGGAGAATGGGAAGATTTTCCCGTTTTTCAGGAAATCGAAAAAGACTGCAATGTGGATGTCAAATGGACGACGATTGCGGGCGAGGGGGCGACGGAAAAGCTTAATTTGATTCTTTCTTCCAAAGAATTGCCCGATATGCTTTTTTCGGGTTTGAGTACCGCTCAAATTATCAAATACGCCTCGAAGGGTGTTATCAGGCCGATGGAGGATTTGATAGACGGCGGTCATGCACCACGTGTTAAGCAGGTTTTGGATAAAAATCCTGCGATACGCAAAGCCATTACCATGCCCGACGGGCACATTTACGCATTGCCGGCGGTTAATGCGCAGCAGGATCCGGTAATGACTACCACTTTAAATATCAATAAAGACTGGTGTGACAAACTGGGCGTCGATCCTGCATCGATAAAAACTATTGAAGATTTTAGGCAGTTAATGAAACGTTTTGTAACGGAAGATCCGAACGGTAACGGCAAGGCAGACGAAAAAGGTTTTACTTTCGAACCCGTGCCGCCGTATCACGTGTGGAACGGCGATGCCGATTTTTCCGGTGCATGGGGCATTATGACGGATTGGGCGCCCGTTATGGTGCAGGGGTCGGAAATTGTTTGTGCCGCCGTACAGGAAGGCTATAAAGAATATATCAAATGGTTTGCCGCCATGTACCGCGACGGCCTTATAGATAGGGAAGTGTTTACCCACGATCATAATCAATATGTGGCCAAAATAGATGGCGGCAATGTGGGTGCTTATTTAACAGCCGGACCGGTTGAGTCGGCAAAGGTCAAATATGTTGCGATTGCCCCGCTCGAAGGGCCTGCCGGCAGACACTGGGGTGCACAGGATTTTTCAATTGACAAGGGGCGCGGCCTTATTACGACTGCCTGTAAAACGCCGGAAGTCGCCATGCGCTTTATCGATGCTTTTTTTGAGCCGGTTACTTCTTTAAAGTTGC
>CAUTRX010000232.1:0-3090 GCA_963540775.1 uncultured Treponema sp.
CGCCGTGCCGCTCGCTTTGTCGATTAAATGTGCTTCGATTTTTTCGACTACCGCTTTGCGTGCAGTATGCACGGCAAGGAGCCCCTCGATGATCGCCGCAAGTGCAATCAAAAGACCGAAAATAATCAACAATTTGTGCCGCATTGAAAAGCGCTTTGCCGTTTTTTCCATACCTAAAACTCCCTTGCGTTTATACCCGCCGGCACAATGTACTGTGCGCCTTCTTACGCTTTTTGTCAATAGGTCTTTTTTGCAGCATCAAGCGGCACTTGAAGGCAGCCCATTTAAATATTACATCATACGTGAGGCGATTTTATAAGAAAATACGTTTCTTTCCGCCAATCGGAATGGGGAGCTGTCCCTCCCCGCAGCACGGAGCTATAGCTCCGCACTTGTAAAAAAACGGCTTTCGGATTACGGCGCCCGCTGTTCAATGACGGTCTACAGCCTTGCGTAGATTCTGCGCACCCTTATTTTTTTTCGAGCAAAAAAAGATATTCGCTTGTGTGGATGTTGCGTTTTTTTAGATTGCGGCCCGCACGGAACGTATTATACTGCGACTCGAATATTCGAAGCGTTCCTTTTTTTTCGAGCTGTTTTATCAATTCGTCTTTCGACATAAATCCTTCGGAATTAAAGGACAGCAGTACGAATTTTGCTTTAAGATTTTCGATCAGTTCCAGCAACGCTTTGGGCGCCTGTTTTGCTTTGTTATACACGGAACGATTCCAGTCGGACGGAATGCCGGATACCGTACTCACGTGCAGCGGCATTTTATGTTCCGCAATGACATTCAGCATAAAATAATTGGAACCGTACGGGTGTGTATTGTACGGCGGATCCACATAAGCGATATCCGTTTCCGGAACCGAAAAAACCAATGTGTTCGCATCTTCCGTGTATACGTGCGTTTCGCAATCGTATTTACTGAAAACGGGAAAATCAAGGTCGATATTGCCGGTAATGCGGCTGAGCGCATCGCGTTTTTTTCCGCCGAACTGTCCGATGCCCGTTTCGCGGTTTTTATAAAAGCCTTTAAACACGCCGCCCGTATTTACGTGTACGGAAGCTTCGGCCAAAAGCGGCGCAATAAAAAAAGGACGTGCATGCGGCGGCATATTTTCTATTAACGCCCGCGCCGTATCCACATACGCGGCGTTGCGGCCAGTGTAAAATACACGCTCGTGCTTTTGAATGTGAGTATCGTCTTGAGGAGCGTACAGCGTGCTTATAATACCGCGCGTCCATGTACCCGAAAATTCGCAGTCGTCCAGCCGTTCTTTCAAAAAGCAAAAAAGGCCGCGCAGCTCCACCATGTCGCGTTCCGCAGCATTCGAAAGATAACAGGTGTTTATAATGCGGCTGTATAATTCCAAATCATTTGCAATCAACAAGGAAGCGTTCTTTTTAAAATAGCGCGACACAATCCCCGAACCGGAAAAGACATCGAAAAAGCGCAGTTTGTCGGTATTCAATCTTTTTTGAACGACGCGAACGGCTTCTCCGATAAAATCAAGCAGTGCGCGTTTGTTCCCCAAATAGGTAATAAGCTGGCTGCACAAATATGCTTTGTTTTCACCGTCCGTCATGCAATCGGTCATGCGCACTCCTTATAATACGCTGTGAATATGAGTGATTGCAGCCGCCAAAGCGTCCGCCGCATGGTCGGGCTTCGGGATTTCCGACAACCCCAATAAAAGTTTTACATAGTGCTGAACGAGCTTTTTATCCGCCCGCGCCGTACCGGACACCGATTTTTTTATGCAATTCGGTGAATACTCAAAAAGCGGAACGGAGTTCCGAAAAAGGCACAGCGTAAGCACACCGCGCGCTTCGGCAACGGATAAAGCACTCGTTACATTTTTTGCAAAGTACAGGGTTTCCATCCCCGCCTCTTGGGGGTTATGGGTACTGATAATATGCTGAAGCTGCTCGTAAATCTTCGAAAAACGCTCGCCTCTGTCACTTTTTTTTTCCGTTTCTATAACCCCCCAGCCTGCACAACGGTAACGCGAATCGGCATAATCGACCACCGCCCAGCCGGTAGATGCAAGTCCCGGATCTATACCCAAAACCCGCTTAAAAGAGTTTGTACCGGTAACCGATTTTTCCGTTCCCGGTATGGGAGAAAAAGACAAAGATGTTATTCCGCTTCAAAATCGTCGGGAATATCGATGTTCGAGTACACGTTTTGTACATCGTCATCTTCTTCCAAACGGTCAATAAGTTTTAAAACCTTGCGGGTGGTATCGGCATCAAGCGACGAATAGGTGTCGGGAACCATGGAAATACCTGCGGAAACCGATTCATACCCCTTGTTTTGTAAGAATTCAAGCACCGTTTCAAAATCGGCCGGATCGGTTGTAACCGTAATAACTCCCCCGTCGGCGGCAATGTCTTCGGCTCCCGCTTCAAGGCCTGCTTCCATTATTTCATCTTCATTTACAGTTTCGCCGTCGTACTCGATGACACCTTTGCGGTTAAACATATAGGCAACCGAACCGGTAGCGCCGAGATTTCCGCCGCTTTTTGAAAAAATATTGCGCACATTTGCGGCGGCGCGGTTGTTGTTGTCGGTAAGCACTTCCACCAAAACGGCAACACCGCCGGGTCCGTATCCTTCGTAGAGTTTTTCTTCGTACACGGCACCGCCGAGCTCACCCGTTCCCTTTTTTATTGCGCGCTCAATATTGTCTTTCGGCATATTCGCCGCACGGGCTTTGAGAATCGCCGTACGCAACCGGGGATTGGAAGCGGGGTCACCGCCACCCATCCGTGCCGATATGGAAATTTCTTTGATGAATTTCGTAAACAGCTGCCCCCGTTTCGCATCGGCAGCACCTTTTGCGTGTTTAATGGTTGCCCATTTACTATGTCCTGACATCGGAACTCCTGTTTCATATAAAAATACACTGTATTATAACATAAGCCGAATTCTCTGTCAATGACAGCACAAAAAGCGAAGCTATGTTAAAGAATGTCAGACAATTCAAAATAAAAATGATTGACTAAGACAAAAAAAAAGACTATACTCACGGAATACTATTGAAAATCGGCATTCATTGTGCATTTGAATCAATCAATGCCGGC
>CAUTRX010000233.1:0-3077 GCA_963540775.1 uncultured Treponema sp.
AAACTTTTAGTCGCAAAAGTGTCTTCCTTCCCCTAAGAAAACATTTTAACAAGGAAGTACAATCCTTGAAAAAAAGCGGCGGAGCGGGTATAGTGAGCTTTATGCAACAGATGTGCGCTTCCGACACGGAACTGCTTACGGACATTTTAAATACGGTTGACTCTTGGGTTTCGGGTGCTCCGTGCAAACGTTTTTCAGCGGCTGTTTTGCGTCATGCAAACCGGAATACGTCCGAAGCGGCTGCAGCACAACATGAGGCCGTTTCGAAAAGAACGGTCGGTACGGACATACCGGATGCGGTTCCGCATACCGCTGCCGAAAACACCGGCCGTATGCAAAATATTGCCGAGCAAATAGCGCAGTGCTCCCGCTGTCAGTTGTACCGTATGCGTACCAAAACGGTTCCGGGCTTCGGCTGCGTTAATCCCGTAGTCATGGTTATAGGCGAAGGGCCGGGTGCCGAAGAGGACAAAACGGGGTTGCCCTTTGTCGGGCCGGCCGGCAGGCTTTTGGACAAAATGCTTGCAGCCATTCAGCTTTCGCGGTACTCAAATTGCTTTATCGGAAACGTCGTAAAGTGCAGGCCGCCTCAAAACCGCGACCCCGCGCCCGCAGAATCCGAAGCGTGCGCTTCTTTTTTGCACGCGCAAATTCATATTCTAAAACCGAAAATGATTTTGGCGGTCGGAAGAATTGCCGCTCAAAACCTTTTAAAAACAACTGAAGGCATAGGAAAATTGCGCGGCCGTTTTTTTACGTACTGCGATATTCCGCTTATGAGCACCTATCATCCGAGCGCTCTTTTGCGCGACGATTCTCTAAAAAAACCGGCATGGGAAGATTTAAAGCTGTTCCGCCGCCGGCTTGAAGAACTCGCACCGAACTACACGGACACATTCAAAAATGATACAACAAACGCTTGAACAGACAAAAAATGATTCAAAGACGGTTTGGCTTGAAGTTTTTTTGAATCTGCCCCTTGCTTCCTCGTTTTTTTATCGTCAAACACAAGATTGCGAAACCGAGAAAAAAGACGGCACACACACACAATCGAAAACGCGTCCGCAACTGAAAGCCGAAGCGGGACGGCGCGCTTCGGTTATGTTCGGCAAACGCAAAATGACCGCCTTTATCGTGCGCACATACGACAAAATCCCCGGCAGTATCGATTTTCCGCCTGAAAAGATACGGGAAATAGAACGCGTCATAGACGAAAAACCGCTTTTCACCGAAACGCTCAGCGATTTGGCACTGTGGATGGAACAATACTACCTGTGCGGGCGCGGCGAGGCATTGAGTACAATGCTGCCGTCGGGAAAGCGGGAACCGCACGCGGGACTGTTAAGCGGGGGGCCGGAAGCCGCCGATTTTGAAAAACATCCGCTCTCCGACGAACAGCGCTCGGCGGTCGACGCAATTTTAAGCGATACCGCACAGCATATGCACTACCTTTACGGAAATACCGGTTCGGGGAAAACCGAAGTTTTTTTACACATAGCCGAACAAGTGCTTGCCGAGGGTAAAGGCGTTATCTATCTTGTTCCCGAAATCGGCCTTACCAAACAGGTAACCGACGCGGTAACGGGAAGATTTGGGGAGACGGCGGCGGTATTGCATTCGGCGCTGACGGGAAGCGAAAAACTTGCGCAATGGCGCCGCATCTTTGAAAAAAAAGCGCGCGTGGTTATCGGAGCGCGCAGTGCCGTCTTTGCACCCGTTCCCGATTTGGGACTTATCATTATCGATGAAGAACACGATTCCTCATATAAATCGGGCAATTCGCCGCGCTATTCGGCACGCCAAATCGCCATGAAACGCTGCGCCGATGCGGACATTCCACTCGTTATGGGGAGTGCAACCCCTTCGGTAGAAGCGTGGCACGCAATGAAAAGCGGCCGCATACGCGAACACCGCCTTACCAAACGGCTTGCAGGCGGCGCTATGCCCTCGATAGAAATCGTGCATTTGGGCTGTTCCGATAAAGACGCGCACACCGACGGCTGCATATCACGCCGCCTCGAAAACGAAATACGCGCAGCCTTGCAGGAAAAACGCCAAACGATTTTATTTTTAAACCGCAGAGGATTCACACATTTTTTCAGGTGTAAATCGTGCGGCTTCGACTTAAAATGTAAAAACTGTTCGGTCGCCCTCACCTATCACAAAAAAGAAAAAATATTGCGCTGCCACTACTGCGGCTTATCGATACGACCGCCGTCCCAATGCCCGTCGTGCGCTTCGCTCGACATAGAATATTCGGGTTTCGGTACGGAATACATCGAAGAAGAAATGCGGGCAAAATTTCCGCACGCACGTGTCGTACGCGCCGACAGCGACAGTTTGCAGGGAAAAGAAGATTTGCAAACAAAACTCGATACATTCAAAGCCGGAAAAGCCGATATTTTACTCGGTACGCAAATGGTTGCCAAAGGATTGAATTTTCCGAACGTCCGCCTCGTCGGTATCGTATCTGCGGATACGGGATTGCATTTACCCGATTTTCGTGCGGCAGAGCGTACTTTTTCGCTTATCGTGCAGGTTGCAGGAAGAGCCGGACGCTTTTTTCCCGATGGGAAAGTAATCGTACAAACCTATAATCCCGCGGCAAAGGCCGTAGCCCTCGCTTGCAGCGGCGGTATTGAAGCATTTTACCGGCAAGAACTTGAAGAACGCCGCCAACTGAATTTTCCGCCCTACAGCCGCCTTATCCGGTTGGTGTTCCGCTCCGCGGACGAGTCAAAAGCCGAAAATGCGGCCGAACAGGCTGCCCGGCTGATAAGCAGCCTTTCCGATCCCGGCGCCGTACATATTTTAGGCCCTGCAGAATGTCCGATCGAAAAAATCGCGGCAAATTACCGTCATCAAATTCTGTTACGCTCGCAGCGCATAGTACCTCTCCGATCGGCGGTCGCACGGTTTTTAGCCGCACACAAAAATCAAAACGGCGTCTATATTGAAGTTGACGTAGACCCGATAAGCCTGTTATAATAAATGCATGACACAAAGCCTTGAAGATTATTTGGAAACCATAGGTAATTTGGCGCAAAACGGTAATGTTCCACGTGTAAAGGACATTG
>CAUTRX010000234.1:0-3063 GCA_963540775.1 uncultured Treponema sp.
GTCATAATCTGCCAGTAACATATTCATCACCTCCCGTGATTTTCTTTGTAAATATTCTTTAAGTATATTGTTCCGTATGCATTCTTTGATTGCGTTTTCAAAGCCGTGCTCTTTATCGATTGCGGTGTGTCTACGCACGGCTTCAACAAACAGGCTGTATTCTTCAAGCGGTTTGCAGGCTGCCAAAACTTTGTGTACCTTGTCCGTGTTGATGTTGAGCACTTGCACCGTCAGTTCCAGCGGGGCGCGTTCCGGCTTTACCATATAGGCGTCGGAAAGCTTGAGGGTTTTGTGCGCGGGATAGTTTTCCATACCGTTGTAAAAGACATAGAATTCAGGTGTCGGAATTTTTTGTAAGGTTCGGTAGTACTTTGCCTTCGGCTCTTGAATCTGTTCGTACAGGCGCGCGACGTATTGCAAACAGCGCAAGGGCATATTTTCGTTGATGGTAGACTGGTGCTCGGCGAGCACAATGATTTTGTTGTCGATGAGGCACGATACGTCGTTCGACAATTTTGTGTACATTGCCTGTTCAAGCTTGAGCGGTTTCAGTTGCGTCGAGCTGTCGAGGTGTGTGCCGTGCAGGGCGTTGTACAAAGACAAAAAGTTGTCTTTTGCCTTTTCATCCTCACTGAATAAATCGACGAACACGGAATCCTTGTAGGTGCGTTTGTGCTTGGACATAGTGCGCTTCGGTCTCCTCTCAAAATCGTCGGCAATCGTTAATTCATCAAAACGTTTGCGCATTTTTTTGCTTCCTCAATCAAGTATAACACACTACCGGCAAAATTCCAACGATTTTTTGAACATACGGCGGCAATAGGTCGCCTGATTATGTGTTATAGAGGCAGCTGCCTATTGATTTTATCCGTATTTTAATTATGCTGTATGTAGGAGGCGAATATGGCTTTTGACTTTAAAAACAAAGAGCGGTTGCACAACCGCATTGAAGAATTGGAACAGTTACGGTATCAAAAGATTTGCGATATAGAAGATTTTAAGTGGTACGAAGATGACGGGACAGTCGGTAAATCCAAGCCCGACACCGAGTGCACAAAACGTGTGAGCATAGGTTTTCAATGGCAGGGCTACGGGGTGTACAATTGGATTGAAAAAGAATTGCCCCTTCCTCCCAAGCGTCGGGGAAAGCGCCTTGTCGCCTTGTTCGATTTCGGAGTGCCCAAAGGCAGCGGTAACAACAGCCATTTTGAAAGTCTCCTTTACGTAAACGGCGCGATTTTTCAAGCGGTTGACGGGAATCACCGCGAAGTATTTTTGGATTCGTTTAGCGGAAACGTGCATTTGTTATTCAGACTGTGGTCGGGCTTAAACGGCGGCGGTAAGCCCGCCGAGATGCGGATGGAAATACGCAAAGCCGAATGCGCATACTTGGATACCGCAGCGGACGAGCTGTACTTTTTTTCGCGCAACATTCTCGAAACGGCGCATCTTTTAAATGACGATAACCCGTATAAACTGTGGCTTATAAACGAATTGACGCAGGCGTTCCGCTTTATCGATTACACAAATCGCGCTTCGGACGAATTTTACGCTTCCATTCCTCAAGCGCTTGCATATTTGCATAAGGTTATGAAAGGGCAGGGAAAGCCCGATATACACATTTCGCTTATCGGTCAAACGCACATAGATGTGGCGTGGCTGTGGCGCCTGTGTCATACGCGGGAAAAAGCCGCCCGCTCGTTCAGTACGGTTGAACGCTATATGCAAGAATACCCCGAATACGTTTTTTTACAAAGCCAAGCCCAGCTGTACGATTATATAAAAAACGATTATCCGCAGCTGTACAAAAACATTCAAAAGCGCGCTGCAAGCGGGCGCTGGGAGCCTTGCGGGGCAATGTGGGTGGAATGCGATTGCAATATTTCTTCGGGAGAATCTTTGGTGCGCCAAATCCTCTACGGCAAGCGGTTTTTCAAAGCCGAATTTAATTGCGATAACGATTTTTTGTGGCTGCCTGATGTATTCGGCTATTCGTGGGCTATGCCGCAAATTTTAAAAAAATCAGGCGTGCATACCTTTATCACGTCGAAAATAAGCTGGAACGATACAAACCGCATGCCGAACGATACGTTTATGTGGCGGGGCATAGACGGCTCTGAAGTGTTAACTCAATTTATCACTACCGCGTCGGTCGACCGCAGAGGCAACAAAGGGGAGTTTTATACGTACAACGGAGACACTCATCCTCACGTGATTCAGGGAACATGGGAAAACTACCAAAACAAAGATTTAAACCGCGAATTGTTTATCGCCTACGGCTACGGTGACGGCGGCGGCGGTCCCACGCGCGACATGATTGAAAATATCCGCGTGTTGAATAAAATACCGGCCATCCCTTATGTAAAAAGCGAGCGCTTGAGCAACTTTTTGCAGCGTTTGCATAAATCGCTTAAAAAAAATAAACTGCACGGACACCTTCCCGTGTGGGACGGCGAGCTGTATTTGGAATTCCACCGGGGAACCTACACTTCGCAAGCGTACACAAAAAAAATGAACCGGCGATTGGAGTTTATGCTCAGAGACACCGAAATCCTGTCCGTTTTTGCCGATGCTTTTAAAAATCCGGCGCGCATTGCCGAACACAAGGCGGCAATTTATGAACCATGGAAAATCGTTTTGCGCAATCAATTCCACGATATTCTTCCCGGTTCGGCGATTCACGAAGTGTACGAAGACAGCAAAGTCGAATACGCGCAAGCCGAAGATATACTGCATTCGGTGCAAAAAACGCTTTTGCAAGATACAATCCGACGTTCCGCAGGCGAAAGCGAAGCTTTTACGGTATTCAATTCGGCTTCTTTTGTGCGGGATATGTTTATCCGGATTCCCGACGGCACCGATTCAAAAAAGAGCGGAACGCATGCCGGCGAAAAAGATGTCTATACCGCTTCGGGAGCTGTGCTTAAAAGCGGGCGAATCGGATCGGATACGGTTGTTTTTTGTCCTAAAGTGCCGCCGCTTTGTTTTTACACCGTTTATAAAAAAGAGGGTGTGCCCGAGTCGGATAAAAAAGCGGCGGAACGCTTACAGTCCGTGCAGGAG
>CAUTRX010000235.1:0-3060 GCA_963540775.1 uncultured Treponema sp.
CCGCTTCGGGAGGCGAACGCACAAAACTGCGCGGAAGAAAGGGGCGCTTTTTCAGTGCATAGCGTTTTTCGCTTCGGCACAGCCGTTCGGCACGGGTCAGTTTTTTTTGTTGGCGCGAAGAAAGCCGTTTGAGCACTTTAAGGACGGGAGTGCCGTACAGTCCGTGTAAAAAACGGCACAACTCGTCGATTTGATCCCTGCCTTCGCGAAAAATCTTCCACGGACGCGGCGGAACGGGTACGGGAGGAATATTCGGGTACACGGCGTTCAAGGCTTCGTGAACAAGAAAGGCAAAAAAAGGAGAAAGACTGCGCATTCCTTCAATTTTCCATGCAAAAAGCAAATCCTTTTTCCACAGAATGTACGGATACAAAGGGAAAACGCCGTCCAAGTGTGTTATCGCACTCGGATTGGGAGCGCGGCACTCCATGCAGATGTGTTTTTCGGAAATCAATATGCGCCCGCAGCGCGTACAGCGGTTTTTCTCCTGCAAGGCAAAGTCTTTGAGTTCTTCGCGGCAATTTTTGCAGAGGGGAATATACAAACTTTCACGCCCGCAGGAAATGCACTGTTGGGGCGGAAAAAGAGCCGCAAGTGCGTACCCCAAAGCGGTACCGATTGCCGATTGTATTTTGAATACGGTAGTCATACCCGTATTATAGGTGTAAAACGGCAAAAAATGAGTTTATGTACCGCTGCCCGAAAGCGTTTTTTTCCAACGGGCAAGAAGCTGTAAAGCCGCAAGCGGAGTAAGATTGTCCGGTTCGGCCGAAAGTATTTCGTTAAGCACCATTTCTTCCTCGCTGAAGAGGCCGGGATTTTTTGCAGTGGCGGCATGAGAAGAAGAAGCGGTTTGTCCGCCCACGGACGCAAACGTATCCGCTGCCGGACAAATCGAATCGGCGGGCAAAAAAGACGCGCTTTCCGAGTCGGCGCAAGCGCTTATGCCGGAAGGAATCGGCAATTCCGTCCACGGGGTCTTTTTTTGCAATCCTTCCAAAATAACCTGCGCGCGTTCTATAATTTCCGCAGGAATACCTGCAAGACGGGCGACGTGCAGTCCGTAGGAGTTTTCCGCCGCGCCGTTTTTTATTTTTTTGGTAAAGACAATTCGTCCTTCGCGTTCTTGAGCGTCGAGGCACAAAAGCTGCAAATGTTCATGGCTGATACGGGTCAGTTCGTGGTAGTGGGTTGCAAAAAAAGTGCGGGCTTTAAGTGTATTCAATATGTATTCGGAAACCGCCCATGCAAGAGAAAGGCCGTCTTCGGTGGAAGTGCCCCGCCCCACTTCGTCCATAATAACCAAACTGCGCTTTGTTGCCGAACGCAAAATAAGTGCGGTTTCGGACATTTCAACCAAAAACGTGGATTCTCCGCGCGCAAGGTTGTCGGAGGCACCGACGCGGCAAAAGATACGGTCAACCAAACCGATACGCGCTTTTTCGGCGGGAACCCACGAGCCTGTTTGCGCCAAAAAAACAATGAGCGCATTTTGCCGTAAATAGGTGCTTTTTCCGGCCATATTCGGCCCCGTAACAAGTGCAAAGTTTTTATCGGCAAATGAAGCGTCATTCGGAACGAATTCGCCCGAAGGCAAGTGCATTTCGACAACGGGATGGCGCCCGCCGGTAATTTCAAATGCACCGCTGTCACAGCGCCGCCTTTGCAAAAGAGGCTATGACATCGATGTAGGCAATTTCCGAAGCGACGCTGAGTAAATATCGTGTATACGAAGCCAATTTTGAACGGATTTCCAAAAATAAATAGCGTTCCGTTTCTATGATTTTTTCTCCGGCACCTGTCAACTCGCGCTCAAGTTCCTGTAAGCGTTCGGACGTATAGCGGTCACCGTTTACCAAAGCGCGGCGTAAAATAAAATGTTCGGGAACCGCGTCCAGTTTCCCGCGCGTCACTTCCATGTAATAGCCGATGTTGCGGTTAAACCGGATTTTAAGATTTGAGATACCCGTTTTTTGCTTTTCTTCTTCCAAATACTCATCTAAAAAACGGGTAAAATCGCTTTGTAAGCGGCGGCAGCGGTCCAAGTCTTCCGACCAGCCTTCTTTTATTATGCCGCCTTCGGTTAACGCGGTGGACGGTTCATCCAATATCGCGTCTTTAATAAGATTGACGATATTCAATGCCGTATCGGTTTCAAACACATACAGGGCGTCGGAAAAATCGCCGGGCGCAAAACAAGCGGTAAGAGAGCGCAATTCAAGCCATTGTTCCAAACTGACGCGCAAAGCCTGTACATCTTTTGCATGGGCGCGCTCAAGGGCGATTCGGCTTGCAAGGCGCTCAATATCCAAAATACGCGCCAAAACCGCCTGTACGGAATGCAGCACATGATCCGACTTTACAAAAAGTCCGACGTGAAGCTGGCGTCTTTGCACGGCTTCGAGCGACCGAAGCGGACGGGCAAAAAAAGCGCGCAACAGGCGCGAGCCCATAGCCGTTTGCGTATGGCGCACCGTTTCCAGCAAGCTGTACTGAATACCTCCGTCACGCAGGTTTGCCGTAATTTCCAAATTGCGACGTGAAGAATCGTCAAGCACGATAAAATCGCTGTCGGCGTAAACACAAATACCCGTTATTTGCGGCAAAACGCCCTCCGGCTTCGAAAAAGCGGAGGTGCGTGCAACGTATTCCAACAGTGCGCCGGCGGAAGGGATTTCAGGAGAAAAGGCGGTAAGAGAAAACGACTGCAAATTGAGTGTACCGAATTGACGCAACAGCTGTTTATACGCATTGTCCGTATTAAAGCGCCAATCGTCTTCAATGTTCAGCGCAACCGTACCGAACAGGTTTAAAACGGCGGCGGTTTTCGGATATTCAGAACAGGAGCGCGACACAATCAGTTCTCGCGGCATAATGCGTCCCAATTCTTTTGCAAGTTCTTCTTCGGTGTCGCAGGCATTCCAATGTGTTGCAAAAAAGGCGCCGGTGGAAATATCGATGTACGCAAAAGAAGCTTGTAAAGCGCCTATGTCTTTTTTTGCCGCCTTTTTTGTACCTGCGGAATCGGCCGGGGCACAAAAACAAAGCGCCGCTAAAAAA